>NZ_JABWRO010000063.1:0-30686 GCF_014268985.1 Pseudomonas sp. RW10S2
CCCCCCCCCCCCCCCCGATGCCTCGCCTCCGTACCGAAAGAGATCGAAAACTTGACGCTCCGACCCATCGCCGTGTGAGGAGGCGTGGTTATGCGGCATAGTCGGACAAGGACGCGCGCGTCAGTGGATCATATTGGAGGGGCGCCAGGATCGCATCGAGCAGCCCAGGAAAACGCGCATCGAGATCTTCCCGGCGAAGCGATAGTTGATAGCTTTGACCTACGCGGCGCTGCCAGACGACGCCACTGTCTCGCAAGATCCGGAAATGATGGGTGAGCGTCGATTTCTTCACCGTGGGAAGGACGGCGTTGCAGGGATGCTCACCGCCTTCGGCGATCATGCGAAGGGCGGCGAGGCGAAGAGGGCTTCCCAGGGCGGCAAGAACGGATTCGAGGCGAATATCGCGTCGTTTGGGGTGATCGGCATCGGTCATGGTTCGATGATACGTATTTTTGCGGACCATGTCTATTCGACAAAGGGATGATTGAATTCGCCACTTGGTGTGTCGGACTGTAGGTACGGAGGGCGCAGGTCGTTGCGACGAAACTTACGTTCGTTGCTGGATAGGTTCTATGGAGCTACGACATCTTCGTTGCTTTGTGGCGGTTGCCGAAGAACTGCATTTCGGTCGCGCGGCCGAACGCCTTCATGTCGATCAGTCGCCGCTGTCTCGAACGATCAAGGAGCTGGAAGAGGAACTGGGCACGGCGCTCTTCGTGCGCACCACACGAAGTACGCGCCTGACCCGGGCCGGGCGCCTGTTCCTCGATCACGTGCCGCGCGTGTTCACGGCGCTGGAACAGGCGCGTTCCAGTGTTCGTGCGGCGGCGGCCGGTTACGACGGGCAATTGCGCATCGCGCTGTCGGACGGGATCACGCCACCTCGCTTGTCATCTCTGATGGCCCAATGCCGACAGGAAGATCCGGAGATCGCCATTCATTTTTCCGAGGTCTCGCTAGCCCAGCAAGTCCGTGGGTTGCACGACGATCTCTATGACGTCGGCTTCGCCCAATCGGATCATGCCGGCGACGGCATTCTGGTCGAGCCGGCGTGGAGCGACCCCTTGCGTGTCGCCATTCCCGCGCGCCACCCCCTGTTGGCACATGCGCGCATCCCGCTCGACGAGCTGATGCGCTATCCATTGGTCATGTGTGACGCCCGTCTGTTTGAGGGGTATCAACAACAGATAGAACGCGTGCTGCGCTCGATCCAGGCTGAACCACTCATTGCCGAACGCGTGTCGTCATTCGATCTGATGATGGCGATGGTCTCGGCCGGTTTCGCGCTGGCGTTGGTCGGCGCATCGCAGATCGGCGCGAGCCGCGCGCCCGATATCGTGGGGCGACCGCTGGCGGGGCCCGTCGGGCCGAACGCCATGCTCACCACCTATGTCCTTCGCCGCGATGCCGATCCGACGGACGCGGTGAGCCGCTTCATCGAGCGCGTGGCGTCACTGGAATCCGAGCCGGCGTCGCCCGTCCCGGCCAATTCATCCGAACCCGACAAGGAGGCATCTTTATGAAACGATCGATCGTCTCGCTGGCGACCTGTCTGGTCGTCGCGTCATTGACCGCCTGCGGACCTTCTACCCCGAAGGATACGGTGGCCTCGCTCACCGCCGACCCGGATCGGCTGAAGGAGGTCGAACGATTGTGTCGCGAGGAGCGCGAGAAAGTCTCCGACGCGCTGTGTCTGCGTGCTGCCGAAGCGCGAAACAACCGGTTCTTCGGAAACTATCCCGGCTACAAAGCCCACTGATCCGTCCGTATTCGCGTCGCCAGCAGAAAAAACGTCTTCAGTAGTCCTCTACGCCGCATCGCGCCTGCGTTCGCGGCGTTTTGTTTGTCTTCGCCTGAGCATGACGTCCCGCTTTTTCGGCCTTAATCGCCGCTGCATCGGCCTTTGACCGGTCCGCGCAACCGCCCCGATCCTCGCCTCTGTCACGCGTTCTCGGCCGTGCTCCAGCACGAATTCCCGATGACGCCTCTCAGCATGCAGGAGGCTCGGACATGCCGGCCCAGACCACCAGCCAGCACGGCATCCTCGTCACCCATTCGGCCATCGTCGTCGGTGTCGCGCTCACCGGCGTATGGGTCGCCACGCAATGGACGGCCGTGCACCTGGGCTATCAGCCTGAACTGGGTGCGCCGTGGTTCGCGGCGTTCGGCCGACCGGTCTACCGGCCGTGGCAATTGTTCCTTTGGTGGTTTTCGTACGGTGCTTATGCACCGCGCATCTTCAATCTCGGGGGCGCCATCGCGGGCGGCAGCGGTCTGCTCGCCGCGCTCGTGGCGATCGGGCTGTCGGTGTGGCGCGCACGCCAGTCCCGTCGGGTCACGACCTACGGCTCGGCACGCTGGGCCAACGCCTCCGACGTGCGCAAGGCCGGGCTCGACCGCGCGGCCGGCGTCTTTCTCGGCCGGTTCGGCGAGCGCTATCTGCGTCACGAAGGCCCCGAACATGTGCTGAGCTTCGCGCCGACGCGCTCGGGCAAGGGCGTCGGGCTGGTCATTCCCACCTTGCTGAGCTGGCCGGGCTCGACCGTCGTCCATGACATCAAGGGTGAGAACTGGACGCTCACGGCCGGCTGGCGCGCACGCTTCTCCCACTGCCTGCTGTTCAACCCGACCGACCCGCGCTCGGCCGCCTACAACCCGCTGCTCGAAGTGCGGCGTGGCGCGAACGAAGTGCGCGACGTGCAGAACATCGCCGACATCCTGGTCGATCCCGAAGGCGCGCTCGAACGCCGCAATCACTGGGAGAAGACCAGTCATGCGCTGCTGGTCGGCGCCATCCTGCACGTCCTCTATGCTGGCGAGGACAAGACCTTGCGCGGCGTCGCCAATTTCCTGTCCGACCCGGCGTGCCCGTTCGAACTGACGCTACACCGGATGATGACGACGTGTCATCTCGACGGCGACGGTAATGGCGAAGGCCGCCCGCATCCCGTCGTCGCGTCGGCAGCGCGCGAAGTGCTCAACAAGAGCGACAACGAGCGCTCGGGCGTGCTGTCCACCGCCATGTCCTTTCTCGGCCTGTACCGCGATCCGACAGTTGCCGAAGTCACCTCGCGCTGCGACTGGCGCATCGCCGATCTGATCGCCGCCGACCATCCCGTGTCGCTCTATCTGGTCGTGCCGCCGTCCGACATCAGTCGCACGAAACCGCTCGTGCGCCTGATCCTCAACCAGATCGGCCGGCGTTTGACCGAATCGCTCGACGGCAGCGACGGCATCGCGCGCCGTCATCCGCTGCTCTTGATGCTCGACGAATTTCCCGCGCTCGGCCGTCTGGACTTCTTCGAGACCGCACTCGCGTTCATGGCCGGCTACGGCATCCGCAGCTTCCTCATCGCCCAGTCGCTCAACCAGATCGACAAGGCTTATGGGCAGAACCATTCGATCCTCGACAATTGCCATGTGCGCGTGACCTTCGCGACCAATGACGAGCGCACGGCCAAACGCATCTCGGAAACGCTGGGCACCGCCACCGAACTGCGCGCGCAGCGCAACTATGCGGGCCATCGACTGGCGCCCTGGCTCGGTCATCTGATGGTCTCGCGCCAGGAAACGGCGCGACCGCTGCTCACGCCGGGCGAAGTCATGCAATTGCCGCCGAACGAGGCCGTGGTGATGGTCGGCAGCACGCCACCGATCCGGGCGAAGAAGCTGCGCTATTACGCCGACGCGCATTTCAAGCGCCGCATCCTGCCGCCGCCGTCGCTCAATCTCGGCCGCTATATCGATGCACCGCCGCACCGGCCCGACGACTGGCGTGGACGCGCCATGCCTACCGTGCCGTCCGTGCCGTCTGCGCCGACCGCACCGGACGCACCGATCGGCGCCGTCTTCGGCGCGAACACCGCCGACGAAGGCGGCCCGCGTCAGCAGCCCGAACTGCACGAGGTGACCGGCTTTGCCGTCGAACCGAGCGTGACCGCGAGCGATCTGGCGGTGCTCGATGACGACGAGCCGACGTCGCCGTTTCCCGTCCACCTCGATCCGGCCCTGCAGCGCACCGCGCGGCTCGCCGCGCTCGATCCGGACGACGGGGTCGCGCTATGAGCCAATACCGTCTGAACCTCTTCATCCAGCCCGAGCATGCCCGGCGCCTGGACGAACTCGCCGCGAAGAAGGGCGTGTCGAAATCCTCAATCGTCGCGGCGGCGCTCGCCGCGTGGCTGGCGACCGACACCGATCACCAGCGCGAGACGGCCATCGCCCGGCGGCTGGATCGCCTGTCACGACAGATCGAACGGATCGAGCGTGATCAGAGCATCGGGATCGAGACGCTCGCGCTCTTCGTGCGCTACACGCTCACCGTCAGTACGCCTGTCCCCGAAGCGCATCAGGAGGCGGCTCGCGCGCAGGGCAAGGCGCGCTTCGAGCAGTTCGTCGAGCAGCTGGGCCGACACCTGCTGCGCGGGCGCAGCCTCGTGCGCGACGTGGCGCAGGAATTCGAACCCGGAGGCCGTGCTCGGGATAGCGACCACTCCGTGAGCAGTGCGATGGACGTGTCGGAGCGTACGTCGTGAAAGCCGCCGCCTCACCGCACGCCACCTCGCTCGACCGGCGCATCGCCATGCTGCGCACGGCGATGGGTCCGCTCATCGCCGGCGCGCTGGAGGATCCCGACATCGTCGAGATCATGCTCAACCCCGATCGCTCGCTGTGGATCGATCGCCTGTCCACGGGGCGCGCGCCGCTCGGGCAGTCGCTGCCCGAAAGCGACGGCGAACGCATCATCCGCCTGGTCGCGGCCCATGTCGGCGCGGAAGTCCATCGCGGTCGGCCACTGTTGAGCGCCGAGCTGCCCGAGACCGGCGAGCGCTTCGAAGGCATCCTGCCGCCCGCGTCACCCGCCCCCGCCTTCGCGTTACGCAAGCGCGCGGTCGGCGTGATCCCGCTGGAACGCTATGTCGCCGAGGGCATGATGACCGAGGCGCAAGCCGCCTTCCTGCGCGCCGCGGTTCAGGACCGGCGGAACATTCTCGTCGCCGGCGGCACCAGCACCGGCAAGACCACGCTCGCTAACGCACTGCTCGCCGAGATCGCCGCCACGGGCGACCGGGTGCTGGTGCTCGAAGACACGGTCGAGCTGCAATGCGTGGCCCGGGACCATGTGCCGCTGCGCACCCGCGCGGGCGTCGTGACGATGACCGACCTGGTGCGCGCGACGCTGCGCCTGCGCCCCGATCGCGTGATCGTCGGCGAGGTGCGTGGCGGCGAGGCGCTCGATCTGATCAAGGTCTGGGGCACGGGACACCCCGGTGGCATCGCTACGATCCATGCCAATTCCGCCGCCGGCGCGCTGCTGCGCCTGGAGCAGCTGATCCTCGAAGTCGCGGTCACCGCGCCCCGCGCGCTCATCGCTGAAGCGGTCGACATCGTCATCCATCTGACCGGTCGGGGCCGCCAGCGACGCATCGACCGCATCACGCGCGTCATCGGCATCACGGCTGACGGTTACCAGCTCGACGACATCCGCCCCTCATCCCATGCTTCAGGAGATGTGTCATGACATCGACACGCCTAACCCACACGCGCGCCATCGTCGCGTCGATTCCGTGGCCGCCATCGGCACGTTCGCGACTCTTGGCGGGGGTGCGGACCCTGACGCCCACGGCACTCGCCGCAGGACTGACGACGGCGGCTCAGGCGGCGGGCTCGTCGATGCCGTGGGAAAGCCCGCTGCAATCGATCTTGGAATCGATCCAGGGGCCGGTGGCGAAGATCATCGCGGTCATCATCATCATCTCGACGGGCCTCGCACTGGCCTTCGGCGACACCAGCGGGGGCTTTCGCAAGCTCCTGCAGATCGTCTTCGGCCTGTCGATCGCGTTCGCGGCATCGAGCTTCTTCCTGTCTTTCTTCGGCTTCTCGGGCGGAGCGCTCGTATGAGCCTGGACAATGCCATGCCGATCGGTCCGGCCTCGGGCGAAGCCCCCGGTTTCGAGGTGCCGCTGCACCGGTCGCTCACCGAACCCATTCTGCTCGGCGGTGCGCCGCGCACCGTCGCGATCGCCAACGGCACGCTCGCCGCCGCCCTCGGCCTGGGTTTGCAATTGTGGTTGGCTGGCCTCGCGCTCTGGATCGTCGGCCACACGCTCGCCGTCTGGGGCGCGCGCGTCGATCCCCAGTTCATGACCGTCTTCATCCGGCACATGCGGCACAAGCCGCTGCTGGACGCGTAAGGGACAGGCCATGCTGCATCTCGCCGAATATCGTCAGCGTCCGGCCGGCCTCGCCGACTGGTTGCCCTGGGCCGGTCTGGTCGCCCCGGGTGTCGTCCTGAACAAAGACGGCAGCTTCCAGCGCACCGCGCGCTTTCGGGGGCCCGATCTCGACAGCGCGACTCCCGGTGAATTGATCGCAACCACAGCGCGGCTGAACAATGCGCTGCGCCGCCTGGGGTCGGGCTGGGCGCTCTATGTGGAAGCCGCGCGCCGGCCCGCCCCTGACTATCCCGGATCGGTCTTCCCGGAGCCGCTCTCCTGGCTGGTCGACGAGGAACGGCGCGCGGCCTTCTCGGAGTCGGGCCGCCATTACGAGAGCGCCTATCACCTCACGCTCCAGTATCTGCCGCCCGAGGAATCGCGTGCGCGGGCGGCGCACCTGCTCTACGAGCACCGCGCGGCGAGCGGCGTGGACTGGCGCGAGCGCCTCATCGCCTTCGTTGCGGAAACCGATCGTCTGTTCGATCTGCTCGACGGCGTGATGCCGGAGCTGGCCTGGCTCGACGACGGCGGGACGCTGACCTATCTGCATGCGACCGTCTCGACCCGTCGCTACGCCGTCGCCGTTCCTGAAGTACCGTTCCATCTCGACACGCTGCTCGCCGATCGAGCGCTCACGGGCGGGCTCGCCCCCATGCTCGGCAACGAACACCTGCGCGTGGTGACGGTGCGCGGTTTTCCGACCGCGACCTGGCCGGGTATCCTCGACGACCTGAACCGGCTCGGCTTCGCCTATCGCTGGTCCACGCGCTTCCTGTGCATAAACAAGGCCGAGGCCGAGAAGGAGTTGCGCCGGCTGCGCCGGCAATGGTTCGTCAAGCGCAAGAACGTGCTCGCGCTGCTGCGCGAAACCGTCTTCCAGCAGGAAAGCCCGCTCGTCGATACCGACGCAGGCAACAAGGCGGCCGATGCCGATGCCGCCTTGCAGGAACTGGGCAGCGATCAGGTCGCCTTCGGCTATCTGACCGCCACGGTTACCGTGAGCGATGTCGATGCCGCGACGGCCGACGAGCAGCGCCGGCAGGTCGAACGCGTCATCCAGGCGCGCGGCTTCGTCACGATGCCCGAAACGCTCAACGCGGTGGACGCGTGGCTGTCCTCGATCCCGGGCCATGCCTACGCCAACGTTCGCCAGCCGATCGTCTCCACGCTCAATCTCGCGCACCTGATGCCGCTCTCGGCCGTGTGGGCGGGCCCCGAGCGCAACGCCCATCTCGATGGGCCGCCGCTGATCGTCACCCGCACCGAGGGCGCGACGCCGTTCCGGCTCGTCACCCATGTCGGCGATGTCGGTCACATGCTGGTCGCCGGTCCCACCGGCATGGGCAAGTCGGTGCTGCTTGCGCTCCTCGCCCTGCAATTTCGCCGCTATCCCGGCTCGCGCATCCTCGCCTTCGACATGGGCCGCTCGATGCGTGCGACCGTGCTGGGCCTGGGCGGCGAACATTATGACCTCGGCAGCGACGGCGCCATCGCCTTCCAGCCGCTCGCCGGCATCAATCGCGACGCGAACCGGACGTGGGCGGCCGAGTGGATCGAAGCGCGCCTGCGCCACGAAGGCGTGGCCGTCGGTCCGGACGAGAAGGCGGCGACCTGGTCGGCGCTCGCCAACCTCGCCGGTGCGCCTGTCGAGCAGCGCACCCTGACCGGCTTCTCGGTGCTGCTGCAATCGAATAGCCTGCGCCAGGCGCTGGCGCCCTATGTGCTCGGCGGAGCGCACGGCCGTCTGCTCGATGCCGATCACGACCGGCTGGGCTTCGCCGACGTGCAGTGCTTCGAGATGGAAGAGTTGATGACGAGCCGCGCGGCGGTGCTCGCCGTGCTCGGCTATCTCTTCGCCCGCTTCGACGCGCGTTTCGATGGTGCGCCGACGCTCCTCATTCTCGACGAGGCCTGGCTGTTCCTCGACGACCCGGTGTTCGCCGCGCGGATCCGTCAATGGCTCAAGACGCTGCGCAAGAAGAACGTCTCGGTAATCTTCGCGACCCAGTCGCTCGCCGACGTGCAGCAGTCGAGTATTGCGCCCGCGATCATCGAGAGCTGCGCGAGCCGCATCTTCCTGCCCAATCCGCAGGCCGTCGAGCCGCAGATCCGCTCGATCTACGAAAGCTTCGGGCTGAACCGTCGCCAGATCGAGATCGTCGCGACCGCGCAGCCCAAGCATGACTATTACTACCAGTCGCGCGTCGGCAACCGCCTCTTCGACCTCGATCTCGGTCCCGTGGCGCTCGCCTTCGCCGGGGCCTCGACGCCGCCCGACCAGCGTGACATCGAGCGCGTGCTCGCCGGGGCGGGCGCTTCCGGCTTCGCCTCCGCCTGGCTGCGCCATCGCGGTCTCGACTGGGCCGCCGATCTGTTGCCGGCCTATCCCGGCTCACCCGCATCCTTATCGCGCCGTCCGCCGGGTTCCACAACACCTCTGACTCCCGTTTCCGATGCTTCCGAGGAGGTTTCGTCATGACGATCCGTGTCGCTAGTCCTCGTTTCCTGTCCGTCGCACGCGCGGTGACCGTCGCGAGCGTGCTGTCCGGCGCGCTGATGCTCGCGCTGCCCGCACGCGCCATCCCTGTCTTCGATGCCGCCAATTATGTGCAGAACACGCTGGGTGCGGTGCGCGCGCTTCAGCAGATCGAGAATCAGGTTCGGCAACTGCAGAACGAAGCGCAGTCGCTGATCAACCAGTCGCGCAATCTGGCGAGCCTGCCGTCGGACGTGACGAACCGTCTGCGCGCCAACCTCGCCACGACCCGCCAGCTCATCACGCGCGCGCAAGGCATGGCCTTCGACGTCCAGCAGACCGATGCCGACTTCGCGCGGCTCTATCCGCAGCAATATGATGCGGCCGTCAGTGGCGACCAGATGGTGCAGGACGCCCGCGCGCGCTGGCAACACACGCTGACCGGTCTGCAGACCGCCATGCAGATGCAGTCCCAGGTCGCGCACAACCTCGACGCCGACGAAGGCGTGCTCGCCGATCTGGTCTCGCGCAGTCAGTCGGCCACCGGCGCGCTGCAAGCGATGCAGGCGACCAACCAGTTGCTCGCGCTCCAGGCCAAGCAGTCGATCCAGTCGCAGCAGTTGCAACTGACCCAGGATCGCGCCGCCGCGCTCGAACTGGCCCGCCAGGCGGCAGCGACCGAACGTGGTCGCGAGGTCACGCGCCGCTTCCTCGGCCAAGGCACGCCCTACACGCCGCAGCCCGTGCATTTCTACGGCGACTGAGGGGACGACGATGAAAGACATCGACCCGGTCGCTGTTCCCGGTCGTTCGGGAAACCGAGGCATCACGCGCAGGATGATTGGCTGTCAGGAGATCGATCATGGATGACGTGACGGTCATCGACCATTTCCTCGACACCTTCTCGCGCTACATCGATTCCGGCTTCGGCCTGGTTCATGGCGAGGTCGCCTGGCTGTCCGCGACGCTGGTCGCGATCGACATGACGCTGGCGGGCCTGTGGTGGGCGCTCGCCCATGCGGGCGGCCAGGGCGAGGACGTCATGGCCAAGCTCATTCGCAAGATCCTCTATGTCGGCGCCTTCGCCTTCATCATCGGTCATTTCAATGTGCTCGCCGGTATCGTCTTTCGCTCCTTCGCCGGGCTCGGACTGAAGGCGTCGGCGTCGAGCGTGCCGATGGACCGGTTCCTGCAACCCGGACGCCTCGCCAAGACCGGGATCGATGCCGCCGCGCCCATCCTCAAGCAGATCGGCACGCTCGCGGGCTTCCCCGAAGTGTTCGTACATCTGACGGTGATCGTCGTGCTGTTCCTCGCCTGGTTCGTCGTGATCCTGTGTTTCTTCGTGCTGGCGGTGCAGCTCTTCGTGACCTTGATCGAGTTCAAGCTGACCACGCTCGCCGGTTTCGTGCTCGTGCCCTTCGCCTTGTGGAACAAGACCGCCTTTCTCGCCGAAAAGGTGCTGGGCAACGTCGTGTCCTCGGGCGTCAAGGTCCTCGTGCTCGCCGTCATCGTCGGCATCGGCACGGGCTTGTTCGGCGAGTTCCACACCACGCCCGCCGATGCGACGATCGACCACGCGCTGGTGATCATGTTGGCCTCGTTGTCGCTGCTGGCGCTGGGCATCTTCGGACCGGGCATCGCGACCGGGCTCGTGTCCGGTGCGCCGCAACTCGGTGCAGGCGCGATGGCCGGTGCGGCACTTGGTGCGACCGGTACCGCGGTCGCCCTGGGTGCGGCGGCCACGGGTGCCGGCGCGGCGGTCATGGCGGGTGCCCGGATGGCGCCGGCGGCGGCCGGTGCACTCGGGCGCGGCGCGCGCGCGGCCGCATCGACCGCCGGTCACGCGAACGCCGCGTATCGAAGCGGGGCATCGGCCGCCGGTGGCGGGGCACGCGGCGTCGCGGCGGGGCTGGGCAATGTCGCCCGGGCGGGCGCACAGACGGCCGGACAGAAGGCCGCCTCCGGGGTGCGTTCGGCCGGCGCCCGCGTCGCCGACGCCTTCCGCGGCGACAGCCGATCGGGTGCCTCGGCAAGCGGCGCATCGGGACCGTCAGGCTCCGCGAGCGACACCGAACCCGCCGATCGCGAGTCCACGAAACAGCCGGCCTGGGCCAAACGCCTGCACCGCCGTCAACAGCTCACGCATGCGGCCAGCACCGCCGCCAACACGCTGCGCGGGGGCGACGGCGGAGGCGCCGGCCAAGGGCCACGCCTGAACCCCTCCGACGAGTGATGGAGACCTTATGCGATTCCGCCGACCTCAAATGCGCTTTGCGACCACGCCATCGCCCGCAACCCCCTATCAAGCCGCCGCCCAGCTCTGGGACGAGCGGATCGGATCGGCCCGTGTGCAGGCCAGACACTGGCGCCTCATGGCCTTTGGCTGCCTCGCCCTCGCGCTCCTGATGGCGGGCGGTCTGGTGTGGCGTTCGGCGCAATCTTTCGTCACGCCCTATGTGGTCGAGGTGGACCGCACCGGCGACGTCCGTGCCGTGGGCGAGGCCGCCACGCCCTACCGGCCGGCCGATGCGCAGATCGCCTATCACCTGGCGCACTTCATCACCCTGGTGCGCTCGCTCTCGATCGATCCGGTGGTGGTGCGTCAGAACTGGCTCGATGCCTATGCCTACACCACCGATCAGGGGGCGGCCGTACTCAACGACTTTGCCCGCACGCGCGATCCCTTCGCGCGGATCGGCAAGGAGAACGTCACCGTACAGGTCATGAGCGTAGTGCGGGCGAGCCCCAGCTCGTTCGCCGTGCGCTGGACCGAAACCCATGTCGTCGATGGCGCGACCGCCAGCACCGAACGATGGAACGCGGTCATCGCCATCGTTCTGCAAACCCCGCGCACCGAAGCCAGGTTGCGCGCCAATCCGCTCGGCATCTACGTCAATGGTCTGTCGTGGAGCCGCGAGCTGGAGCCGTCCGAAGGAGCCACCCCATGAAGCCCACATCGAACCGCGCGACCGGGTTTCCGGTGCTGCTCGCATCGCTCGTCCCGTTTTTCTTGGGGGCGATGACCGGCTGCGCCACGCACGGCAAACCGCCGCCGTCGATCGCGCTTGACACGCCCGTGCAGGCGCAGCCGATTCCCGATCCCCCGAAACCTGTGCAGGTGGTCGAGGTGCCGACCGTCCTGCCGCTGCCGGGACAGATGAAGCCGCTGCCCGAGGCCGGCCGGGATACGACGCACGACACCGATCATGGCGACACCGTTAGCGCGACACCACCGCGCGATCCGGCGGACCATCGCGAGCGCGTGACCCGGGCCAATGCCGAGGCGCGGGTGGCGCCCACGCGCGAGGGGTATGTCAATGCGATCCAGGTCTGGCCCTTCACCGACGGCGCGCTCTATCAGGTCTATACCGCACCGGGCCGGGTGACGGTGATCGCGTTGCAACCGGGCGAAACGTTGGTGACGGTCGCGGCGGGCGACACCGTGCGCTGGATCGTGGGCGACACCGCCAGCGGCAGTGGCGAAACACGGCGCGTGCATGTCATGGTCAAGCCCATCCGCACGGGTCTGAAGACCAATCTGGTCATCACCACCAGCCGGCGCACCTATCTGATCGAGCTGACTGCCACCGACACGGCCTGGATGGCGTCAGTCTCCTGGCACTATCCCCAAGACGAGATGATCGCGCTGGAACGTCAGGATCAGGAGGCTGAGGCGGCCATACCGGTGACCACGGGCGTGGCGCTCGAATCCCTGCATTTCCGCTATGCGATCACGGGCGGCAACCCACCCTGGAAACCGCTGCGCGCCTTCGACGACGGACAGAAGGTCTATATCGCCTTTCCACCCGGCATCGCGCAGGGCGAACTGCCGCCCTTGTTCGTCATCGGCCCGCAAGGTGATGGCGAGCTGGTCAACTACCGATTCCGCAGCCCGTATTACATCGTCGACCGGCTGTTCGGCGCGGCCGAACTGCGCCTGGGTGGGGGTAAGGATGAGAAGCATGGCGACGTCGTACGCATCGAGCGCACCGACGCAACCAATGGTGCAGCCACCCGCAGCCCGGGGAGCGGGTCATGAGCGCCGAAGAAACCGCGTCGTCAGCCGACGCGCCCGTGGCCCCCAAGATGGCCCCCGAGGCGGTCGCGTTGCGCGCGCAGCCGCCAGCCGTGATGCGGCTCAATCGCCGCACCCTGGCCTGGCTCTGCGGCGCTCTGGCGAGCGCGGTGCTGGGTGCTGCGCTCTGGTCGCTCCAGCCGCATCGACATAATGGCAACGACGCGACCGAGTTGTATAACGTCGATCGCGTGCCACGGGCCGGCGAACTGGACCAGTTGCCGGCCGATTACACCAAGGTGTCGCCCAAGCCCGCCGATGTCCCACCGCTGGGTCCACCCTTGCCAGGGGATCTCGGTCCACCGATGCTGAACACGCCTGTGGCAGCGCGCTATACCGCACCCGGGGACGGTGGAGGCGCGGGCGATCGCGACGCCCGGCAGAAGGAAGCGGATGCCGCCGCGGGCTCTGCGGTGTTCTTCCGGACCGGTCAACCGGGTGCTGGAACTCCGGAACAGGGCGTGGCCGGGTCCGGGTCGACGACGGCACCGTCCACGGCCACGCTCGCCGATCTCGATGCGTTGGCTTGGGCTATGCCGCCGACGATGGCGGGCGCGGCACCTGCCGATCCGACCGCCGTGCAGAACCGGCAGGACCAGAAAGAGGCATTCCTCACACGCGCAAAACCGGAAATCCGCAATAGCGCAAACCTGCAGATGCCCGCGTCACCCTATCAGGTCATGGCCGGCACGGTGATAGCCGCCGCGCTCGTGACGGGGATCAAGTCCGACGTGCCGGGTGACGTGATCGCGAGCGTAACGGAGCCGGTCTACGACACGGCCACGGGGCACACGCTGCTGATCCCGCAAGGCTCCCGGCTCCTGGGCAAATATAACAGTCAGGTGAGCTACGGGCAGAGTCGCGCGCAGGTCGTGTGGAACCGGATCATCCTGCCCGACACGTCCTCGATCACGCTCGACAATCTCGCGGGCACCGATCCGGCCGGCTATGCCGGCCTGGAAGACGGCGTGGATTGGCACTGGCGGCGGCTCGTCGCCGGGGCGGCCTTGACGAGCGTGCTGGGTGTCGGGGCCGAACTGGCCGCGCCCGAGAACCGTAACGGCGACCGCATCCTCCTCGCCGGGCGCGACAGCCTGCAGGACAGCGTGAACCAGGCGGGCCAGGAACTGACGCGCCGCAATCTGAACCTTCAACCCACGCTCACCGAGCGGCCGGGGCTGCCGGTGCGGATCATCGTTCGATCCGATCTGGTGCTTCGGCCTTACCGACCCCTGTTTGTCGATGGAGGCACAACGCCATGACGACACGCTCTTTGCGGCTCGGCCCGTTGCCGAGCAGCGCGTCCACCCGGATCAGTTTTCTCTGCCCGGCCGCGCTCAAGGCCGAGTTGGATCGCTATGCCAGCATGCACGCACAGACTTATGGCGAAGCCGTCGATGCCGCGACACTGATCCCGCATATGCTGGAAGCGTTCATGGCCGGGGATCGCGGATTTAGGAAGAAAGCCAGGGCGAAATAGCCGCTGGCCTCGACGTTTGTGCGGGAAAATCGTTTCAGGACACGTTCTCTATTGCGCGCCACAACGATCCGACATGGATGGAAGAGCCGGTAGGACAATAGGCGGTGTCCATGTACATGAGCGTGGGTACCGAGGTCGTAGCCTGGGGGCAGGTTCGGCCTCGGCGGACGCACTGTGAGAAACGCTTGATCAGTGCGCTAGAGCGAGAAGTTACGTAGTTGTCCTCCAAGATGGCCGACGACAAGCGGGGATCATGGATCTGACGATCCGTAACGTCCGATACACCATGTCCGGGCATGCTCGGCTTCGCGAGTAAGCTCCGATGCAATCTCCCACGGAGCGCACCCTTCCTTCAACCGAGAAAGGACGAATCGGCATAGATGATCATGGGCATCGCGCATCGCATCGAGGAAATCGGCAGCATCATGGTCTAGGCTATCGGCGGCCATGGGCACACGCTCCAGAATTGATAGCGGACGATGCGTAGAAAAGTCCGAAGGCAGCAGTTCTTTTTTGTTGAAAAGCAGAGCTGCCGCGACGACGGCAAGAGGGTCGTCAAACCGCAGCTGTGAAATCGGCGCGTCGAATCGACCATAACCGCACGATCCTCATCTCCCACTTCGGCCAATCACGATTGGGCTTGATCCCAATGATATAAAGTATCATTGAGATCAAGTCGGTGTGTCATCCATCCGCGCCGACCGGGGCCGGCCCGCTCCACCGTTGGCCGGCCCTGTTCCCTTTCATGTTCTTTGAACGATCTGAACGCCGAACGACGGGCACGATCGGGCTTGCGCCTGTCGGCACCGGGCACACTACACCGCCGCGTAGGCCAATCCGGCGTCGGTCAGCGTGCCGTCCGGCTGGAAAAAAGCAGAGACTGGAAGGGGACCGCCCGCGCCGGCTTTCCCCCATGGGTACCAGGCGTAGCCACGCACCCACTCGGCGCGCTCCATGAAGGGGCAGACCGTTTCGATGAACCGGATCGCATCGCATTCGGTGTAGCGGTTGCGTCGTCCGCCATGCGCTTGCCAGTCGACGCAACCAAACTCGGTGACCCAGATCGGCTTGCGGTACATGTCGTGGACATGGGTCAAGAGGCCAATGAAGTCATGCGGATTCGCCGATCCATAATGGTGGAAGCCGATAGAATCGAAGTGGAGACCGCGATTCCCGGCACCTTCGACGAAGCGCTGCATCCAGGATTGATGCGGCTGCGCGCAGGAAGGCGCGACCAGATCGTTGGCGATGCCTGCGAACTTCGGCCAGGCGTCGAGGGCCTGTTCGACCGTCAGATTGGATTGGTCGTGATGATCCGGTTCATTGAAGCCGAACAACACCGGGAGTTTCCGGTTGCGCAAGGCGTCCAGCGCCGATTGCGTATGGCCGTCCAGGCCCCAGATCATCGGCACGAACCGCATCGAACTGTCGCGTTCGGCCATCCCTTTGGACACGGGATGGACGCCCCAGTCATAGTACCAGGCCGTCGTCAGCCCGGACGCGATCGGGGCCGCACCGGCCAATCCCTTTTTCGGCCTTTCGCGCGCGGGCGATGGTGTCTGCCGGGCGTAGACACGCGCGCCCAGTGTTGCCGCGCCTGCGCCGAGAAGGAGAGAGTGAAGAAAGGTTCGCCGCGATGTCACGTCATTGACCCTTGAGAGAATAGAGAGGATCGGCGCCATGGCTTCCGTTCAACACACACGCTGACGTGCGTGCATCAACGCGGCTGCCCATCGCGTGGATCTTCGTCCCATTCGCGTTCCGCGCGCTCGAACCAGTCTACTATCTGGCGCCAATGCGCGTCTCCATAAAGGCGCCGAAATCGGCGTGTCTCTTCCTGCTCGGACAGGCGCCAGACGGACAGGCGCCCGCGTACGAATGCCGGCGTGAGCGCAATGCCGCATTCGACGGTGATGCAGTGACGCCATTGTTCGTAATCCTGCGGAATGGTGGGTGACATCGGTTTTAGCCTTTCGAAGCGGCATGCCCGTGAAAGCATTTACGGCAGAGACGTAACGTTATAACGTCACGGCTCATACAATACCACGCGCGGCGCGAAGCGGTTGAACCGCCGTCTCATGACACGGATGCCATGACGAGGCGATCAGTCCACGGACGGGACGATATGGACGAGATGACGGGAAACATTGCGACTTCCAAACTCAAGGGCGTATCGCAAACCCTCTTGATCACCTTGGCCGCCCGGGCACTGGCGCCCAAGCACAATCCCGATCTGAATTTTTCTGACCCGTCGGCGGAGGCCATCGCCGCCGCTCTGGCGTTTGTCCCTGCCCAGTTCGCGGATGATCGGGCAAGCATGCGCGGCGCGATCGTGCGCGCGAAATGGTTCGACTCGGTGGCCCGGGCGTTCGTTCATGCGGAACCCGATGGACTGGTCGTGTCGATCGGCTCCGGTCTGGATACGCGCGCCCATCGCATCGGGTTGACACCCGATATCGACTGGATCGACATCGATCTGCCGCAGGTCATTGCCCTCCGGGACGCCCTGGTGGCGCCGCTGCCGCACGTCCGCAACGTGGCCGCCGACGGGACAGATGTGACCGCCTGGTCCCGCCTCGTTTCATGGCGACCTGGAAGAGCGGTCCTGGTCCTCGCCGAAGGGGTTTCCATGTATCTCGACCCTGTATCAGCACAAAGCTGGATACGCGATCTCTGTGGCGAATCGCGGCGAAAGGGTTCGATGCTTCTCTTTGCACTGGATCTTGCTTCTCCTTTCATGGTGAACCAGGGCCACCGCAACCGAAGCGTTCGAAAAATAGGCGGCCATTTCAGCTGGGGAGTGAGAGATCCGGCGGACCTGATCCAGCTCGACGAAGGCCTCGTATTGCGCCAGACCTACGACGTGGCCCGCCGGTCCGGCCTGACATCCCGGGTCGTGAGCCGCCTGCATCGATTGCTCACCGGTCGCCCTCTCTATAGCTGCGCGCTGTACGCCGTTCGCAATCTTGGCGGATCGCGCGAGCCTCCTGCCTGACCGCTGCCAACCCTATCGATGCGACGGTTCGGCAGGGAAATGATTCCGTCGATAACGTGCAAGGCGTCCTCGATGGCTTCTCAACATCAAGACGTTATGTTATAACGTTACATATCGATTGTTTTTCAGCACGGAGCGCTTCATGCCGCTGACGGCTCAACAGCAACAGGTCCTGACCGCCCTGCATCACGCCGAGGGGCCGCTCAGCGCCTATGCGCTTCTGGAGCGCCTGCGCGGTGACGGTTTCAATGCGCCGACCCAGGTCTACCGCGTTCTGGAGAGGTTGCGCGAGGATGGGTTGATCCACAGGCTCGCGACGTTGAACGCCTGGGTCGCCTGCTCGCAGGAGCCCAGCCGTTGCGCTCACCACGCACGGGCCTTCGCCATCTGTGACCAGTGCGGACGGGTCGATGAATTCAGCGCACCCGAACTGACGCAGTGCCTAGCCCAATGGGCGAGCGGGCGCGCCTTCCGGACCGATCAGGCCACCATCGAACTGCATGGGCAATGTGGCGTTTGCACGGACCGGGAAACCGAGGCCGGGGTGAGCGTGCCCATCCCTCACTGATACGCGAGATCGAGATCATGAAAACAGCCGACCATGCCGCGTCGGATGGCAAACTCCCTGTAACCGTGCTGTCCGGCTTTCTGGGCGCGGGCAAGACGACCTTGCTCAACCACATTCTGAACAACCGCGAAAACCGGTGTGTCGCGGTCATTGTCAACGACATGAGCGAGGTCAATATCGACGCGGCGCTTGTCCGGGACGGCGGGGCAGAACTGTCGCGGGTCGACGAAAAGCTCGTCGAGATGAGTAATGGCTGCATCTGCTGCACGCTGCGCGAGGATCTGCTGGTCGAGGTCGGGCGGCTTGCTCAGGAGGGGCGTTTCGATCATCTGGTGATCGAATCCACGGGCATTGCCGAACCGCTCCCCGTGGCCGAGACCTTCACCTTCGCCGGCGAGGATGGCCGCTCCTTGGCCGACGTCGCACGGCTCGATACGATGGTGACGGTGGTCGACGCCTTCAATTTCCTGCGTGACTACAGCTCGCGCGACAGCTTGCAATCGCGCGGCGAATCACTGGGTGAGCAGGATGCACGCACGGTGGTCGATCTGCTCATCGAGCAGATCGAGTTTTGCGACGTCCTCGTCCTTAACAAGGTCGATCTGATTGACGCGACCGACCGTGAGCGCTTGATGGCCATCCTACACACGCTCAATCCGCGCGCCCGGATCGAGGTCGCGGAGTTCGGCAAAGTGCCCCTGGACCGCGTACTCGACACCGGATTGTTCGATTTCGACCAGGCCGCGCAGGCGCCGGGCTGGCTCCAGGAGCTTCGTGGCAGCCACACCCCCGAGACCGAAGAATATGGCATCGGTCACTTCGTCTACCGGGCGCGCCGTCCCTTTCATCCGCAGCGCTTCTTCGCGTGGGTGCAAAGCGAATGGCCCGGCGTCGTCCGCTCCAAGGGCTTTTTCTGGCTGGCCAGCCATCCCACGCTGGCGGGGAATTGGTCGCAGGCGGGCGCGGTCGCTCGCCATGGCCCGGCCGGCTACTGGTGGGCGGCCGTGCCGCGCGAGCGCTGGCCGCAGGACTCCGATTCGCGCGCGCTGATCGAAGCGAATTGGGTCGAAGGCGTGGGCGACGCGCGTCAGGAACTGGTGCTGATCGGTATGAATATGGATAAAGCGGCGCTGTGCGCGCGCTTCGATGCCTGCCTGCTCAGCAACGAAGAAATGGCGCAGGGCCCGAAGGTGTGGACCCGTTGGGAGAATCCTTTCCCCGACTGGCCGCAGCTGGATGCTTGATCAGCCAACGGGATTGATGATGCACGCCACGCTACCAGATATTTCGGTCACCGATATCGCACCCGGCCAGATCGCCCTGGACTGGGTCGGCATGCAGGGAATCGACTTGCCCCTGTCCGTCGACGACGATGGCCGATGCTGGGACGTGCACGCGCGCGTCGATGCCCACGTCGATCTGCCGCTCGCGCATGTCAAAGGCATTCACATGTCGCGGCTCTACGGTCTCGTCGGTCAGCTCAGTGACGAGGGTGCTTTGACCACAAGGCGCCTGTGTACGTTGTTGGAAGCCATGGTCGAGAGCCATCGTGACTGCGGTAGCCGCAGCGCGCGCGTACGCCTGCACTTCGATTGGCTGATCCGCCGCCCGGCACTGGTGACGCAGGGCTTGTCGGGGTGGAAGTCCTATCCCGTGCGTATCACGGCCACACAGGTCGGTCCGCTAATCACTGTCGAGTTGCAGGTCGAGATCGTCTATGCCTCGACCTGCCCTTGTTCGGCGGCTTTATCCCGGCAACTCGTCGAGCAGTCGTTTCGCGAGACCTTTGCGGGACAGGATGTCTTGGCGCCGGAAGACGTTGGCGACTGGCTGCGCCGGCATGCGACGCTGGCGACGCCGCACAGCCAGCGCAGTCGCGCCGTCGTGCGCATCGATCTGCCGGCCCATACCGGATCGTTCGGTCTGACTGCGCTCATCGACCGCATCGAGCACGCCTTGGGCACGCCGGTGCAGACGGCGGTCAAGCGCGTCGACGAGCAGGCCTTTGCGGCCCTGAATGGACAGAATCTGATGTTTGTCGAAGACGCCGCCCGCAAGGTTCATGGCGCGCTTGCCGACGGATACCTCAATCCTCGCGTTCATGTCCGTCATGAAGAAAGCCTGCATCCGCATGATGCCGTCGCGTGGGCAGGTACCATCGAAGGAGAGGAACGGTGAGCAATTCTCTATCTTCGCGCATCCCCGTTACGTTGCTGACGGGCTTTCTCGGCAGCGGCAAGACCACGATCCTCAATCATCTCGTGCAGCAGCCTGAGCTGGCCACAGCGCTCGTCATCATTAACGAGTTCGGCGCTGTCGCGCTCGACCATCGGCTCGTCGCCCACAGCACCGACCATGTCGTCATGGAGATGAGCAGCGGCTGCCTGTGCTGCACGATCCGGGGTGATCTCATCGACACACTGCGCGACATCCATTGGCGCTTCTCACGGGAAGGCCTGCGTCAATATGACCGCGTGTTGATTGAGACCACGGGTCTCGCCGATCCGGCGCCCATCATCCACACCTTGATGACCCAGCCGGAGGTCGCGACCCGGTACCGCCTGGACGGGGTCGTCACGGCGCTGGATCTGGCGACGGGATGGGAAACGCTGGATAGGCAGACCGAAGCCGTCCGTCAGGCGGCGATGGCCGATGTGCTGTTGCTGACCAAAGGCGATCTGATCGCTCCCGAACGACGCTCGGAACTGGAACAGCGTCTGAAGGCGATCAACCCGGCCGCGCCGCGTTATGACGTCCGCGACGGTGTGGTGGCGCCCGACCTTCTCCTGGACCTGGGCTTCTACGCGGTCGAAGGCAAAACGCCGAATGTGAGGCGCTGGCTTCGCGAAGAAGCCTATGCCGATGAAAGACCGGTCAAGGGTGACACGCATGCCTCCGATCACTACCACGGACAGGGTGCCGATCACGCGCACCATCATGGCCATGGTCCTCATCATGAACATGACGTCAATCGGCACGACGATCAGATCCGCGCCTTTTGTTTCTCGTTGAACGAACCGATCCCGGAAGTCGTGCTGGCGGCGTGGCTGGAGATGCTCCTGCGCTTCGTCGGCAGCGATATCCTGCGGGTCAAAGGCATCCTCCATATCGAAGGCCATGACCGGCCGTTCGTCATTCAGGGCGTGCAGCATATCTTTCATCCACCAATTTCGCTTCCCGCCTGGCCGGATGAGGACCGGCGCTCTCGCGTGGTCTTCATCACGCGCGGCGTGGAGCGTCAGGCCATCGAAGAGACGTTCGATGCGTTCCGGCAGGCCGTTCCACAGGCGTGGGAGGTCGAGACATGATGTCGATAGGCGCGGTACAGAAGGCGGCGTCCCCGATCGTCCTGTACAACACGCTCACGCGCACGCGTGAACCGCTCAAGACGGAACGACCCGATCAGGTCACGATGTATGTCTGTGGGCCGACGGTCTACAACTTCGCCCATATCGGCAATGCGCGACCCGCTCTGGTCTTCGATGTGCTCGCCCGTCTGCTGCGGCACGACCATGGACAGTTGATCTATGCACGCAACTTCACCGATGTGGATGACAGGATCAACGCGGCGGCGGCCGCAACAGGCTTGCCGATCTCGGCCATCACGACGCGCTATATCGAGGCCTATCACGAAGATATGCAGGCGCTCGGTGTATTGCCGCCGGATTTGGAGCCGCGCGTCACCGATCATATTCCCGACATCATCGCGTTGATCGAGGCGCTTATCGTGCGGGGTCATGCCTATGTGGCGCAGCATGATGTGCTCTTCGACGTCGCGTCCTGGCCCGCCTATGGGCAACTGTCCGGGCGCCGTCCCGAGGATATGCTGGCAGGGGCCCGGGTGGAGGTCGCACCCTATAAGCGCAACCCGCTTGACTTCGTTTTGTGGAAGCCTTCGATGGCGGACCGACCGGGCTGGAGCAGTCCCTGGGGCCGCGGTCGTCCCGGTTGGCATGTCGAATGTTCAGCGATGATCGGGCGGCACATCGGCGGCACGCTCGACATCCATGGCGGCGGGCAGGATCTGATCTTCCCGCACCATGAAAATGAGATCGCGCAAGGCAGCTGCGCGCGCGATGGCGCGCTTTATTGCCACACCTGGGTCCACAACAGCTTCGTCACCGTCGATGGACAGAAGATGTCCAAGTCGCTGGGCAATGTCCTTCTGGTGCGCGATCTGCTCGTCCACGCTCCGGGCGAAGCGATCCGTCTCGCCCTGCTGGCCACCCACTATCGCAAGCCGCTCGACTGGAATGACCGGCGCCTCGGTCAGGCCCGTCAGACGCTTCTGCGCTGGTATAGGGTTTTGGCGCGTGTCGACGCCAAGCAAGACGCCGAGCCCGATGCGCGCCTGATCGAGGCGTTGCGGGACGATCTGAACGTCCCGCAGGCCATGGTTCGTCTGCACGAGCTGGCGATCGCCGCGACCCATGCGGATGCTGCCGAGGCGCCGCGCGCTGCTGCTCGCTTGCGGGCCTCGGCTGCCATGCTGGGGCTGTTGCAGGCGCCCCCGTCGTCCATGATGGCGACGCTTCAGGAGACCGTGCATACGCTTCCCAGTAACCGTCTGTCGGCGGAGCGTATCGCGGAGTTAGTCGCTTTGAGAGACCAGGCGCGGCGTGATGGCGATTATGTCCGGGCCGACGCCTTGCGCGCGGAGCTGGAGGCAGCGGGCGTGGTGTTGAAGGACAGCGCCGAAGGCACGCGCTGGCACCATCGTGATGAGGTCGCCTCATGAGAAGGGTCGCCCGGTTTCTCCGTTTTTCCGACGACGTTGCGCGAACCAACAACGTGTTGGTGAACGGCTATAAATCCATCCAGAACGAGTTTTAGACCATGGCGAGCATCGCGACATCCCACGACGTCACTGTCCGTTTGCCCGATGGGCGGGAGCACCGGTTCGATGGTCCGGCGACTGCTGCCGAAGCGCTGGCAATCCTCGATCCGGTCCATGCGGGAGATGCGATCGCGGCACGACGGGACGGCCAGTTGGTGGATCTCTCCGAGGTGCTTCTCCACAACGCTCTCATCGAGCCGGTCACCAGCGAGGATCACGACGGCCTGACGATCCTGCGGCGCGCCTGTGCCCAGTTGCTCGGCCATGCCGTCAAGCAACTTTACCCCTCGGCTCAGATGGCGATCGCGCGGGTCACCGACGACGGCTTCGACTATGACATCGCCTATGAGCGCCCGTTCACGCCCGACGATCTTCACGCCATCGAAGCCCGCATGCGGATTCTGGCGAGCGCGGAGTATGAAATTTTCAAATATGTTTTACCGCACGACGAGGCTGTCCGAATCTTTCGGTTGAACAAGGCCGGCTATAAGCTGCGATTGCTCGATGACCTCGCAAAGGATGCAACGGTCAGTATTTACATACATCAGGACCATATCGACCTGTCGCGCGGCCCCGTGGTGCCCAATTCCCGTTTCCTGAAGCTCTTCGTGCTTCAGCATGTCTCCGGTGCTTATTGGGATGACGATGCGACCGAAGCGCAGTTGCAGCGCATCCATGGTGCGGCCTGGGCAAACGAAGCGCAACGCCAAGCCCATCTCCATCGTCTCGCCGAAGCCGAGCAACGTGATCATCGGCGTCTCGGGCGCGAACTAAATCTTTTCCATTTCGAGCAGGAAGCGCCGGGCGCCGTCTTCTGGCACCCGCGTGGCTGGACGCTGTTCCAGCAATTGATCGCCTATCTGCGGCGGCGACAGCAGGCGGCCGGCTATGTCGAGGTCAACACGCCGGACGTGATGGATCGCGCGCTATGGGACATCTCGGGCCATTGGCAGAATTATCGCGAGCATATGTTCGTGACCGAACCCGAGCCGGGTCGATCGCTGGCGCTCAAGCCGATGAGTTGCCCGGGCAGCGTGCTCATGTACCGCCATGGCCTAAAAAGCTATCGCGACCTGCCCATTCGCATGAGCGAGTTCGGCAAGGTGCATCGGTACGAGCCGTCCGGTGCGCTGCACGGGTTGCTGCGTGTGCGCCATTTCACGCAGGATGACGCCCATATCTACTGCGTGGCGGACCAGCTGGATGCGGAGTGCCGCTCGGTCATCGACCTCGTGCTCGATGTCTACCGCGATTTCGGCTTTGACCAGGTGCGCGTCAAATTATCGACCCGCCCGGAACACCGCATGGGCGAGGACGCGCTTTGGGATCGTCTGGAAGCCGCGTTAACGCAGGCACTCGAAGGCGTGGGCGTCGCGTTCGAACTCAATCCGGGGGAAGGCGCCTTCTATGGCCCCAAGCTTGAATTCGTGCTGCGCGATGCGATCGGTCGCGACTGGCAGTGCGGTACGCTTCAGGTCGATATGAACCTGCCGGAGCGCTTCGGGATCGACTATATCGATGAAGCGGGAGAGCGGCGGCGCCCCGTCATGCTTCATCGCGCGATCCTGGGTTCGCTGGAACGCTTTACGGGCATTTTGATCGAGCATCATGCCGGCAAGCTCCCGCCCTGGCTGGCACCGGTGCAGGCCATGATTCTGTCGATCAGCCGCGATCAAGACGATTATGCGCAGGAGGCCATGCACTGGCTGCGCGAAGCGGGCCTGCGCGTTGAGGTTGACGTGCGCAACGAGACGATCGGAGCTAAGATCCGCGAGCATAGTCTGCAGTGTATCCCGTTCCTCCTGGTCGTCGGTGCGCGTGAGCAGAAAGCCGGCACGCTCGCGATCCGTGGACGACAGGAATCACGCCATTTGTCGTTGATGGATGCGGTAGGTTTTTTGCTGGAGGAAACCCGGGCACCGGGTACAGCTCACCGTCGAGGCACACAGCGTCCTTTGTGCATCGATCTCGCCAAATGGGGACAGCACGACCGTGGATCGGCGACGGCTGAGCCGGCGAACGGGTTGAGACCGGTCGCGCCATGATAGGGGCGCCTCGGCGCCCGATGTCGATCGACGGGCTTGCTGGAACGGCACCCCAGCGGACTGCCGGTCTCGTTTTTAAGACGATCTCAACAGCGATGTCTCCGGAGAACAGGATGACAGCCCATAATAGGTGCGCCGAACCCGCACGGCCGAGCCTCTATCCCGCCATTCTGCGCGTCTTCGAAGGTGCGCTCGATCTGCCTCTGTCAGCTGAGGACGTGTATCGGCGCTATCGCGCGCAAGATGGCAAAGCGGGTCCAGCCGCCTTCGATCGAGCCCTGAACGCACTGAAGGCCGCGGGGTTGCTCAAAGTCGTCCACCTCGCCGCCGGGGCGGCCGGTTATGAGCTCGACGATGAACCGACGCATGACCGGTTGATCTGCAGCCTGTGCGGGCGCGTCCAGCGCTTCGACGATGCCGAACTTCATGCATGTCGCCAGCGCATTGCAGCACGCCATGGGTTCGACGTGGTCGGTGCCACGCATGTGATCTACGCGCATTGCCGGCAACCGGACTGCTCGCATTTCCAGGGTCGAACCATGACCTTGAGATAAAGCTTGATGGAGACCGAAATGAGCAAAAACAATGCAGCGTCGTCCGTAGCAGCCCCGGCACACGCCGTCCGGTTCGCTGAGCGGCGATCGATTGATCAGGTCGAGGAGGGCCATGACCTGGCTCCCCGCTTCGATGCCCAGGGCCTGATACCGTGCGTGACGAGCGACGCGGACACTGACGAAGTGTTGATGTTGGGATATATGAACCAGCAGGCGCTGACGATGACCATCGAGACCGGTGAAGCACATTATTGGAGCCGTTCGCGCCAGATCGTATGGCGTAAAGGCGCGACCAGTGGCCTCATTCAGACCGTTCACGAGTTGCGCATCGATGACGATCAGGACAGCGTCTGGCTTCGCGTGCGCGTAGCCGGCTGCGGTGCGAGCTGTCATGTTGGCTACCGATCCTGCTTCTATCGCCGGGTGCCCGTGGCCGCGCAGCGATCGCGTGGGCAAGCGCTGGTCTTCACCGAGACGCAGAAGCTATTCGATCCGGTCCAGGTCTACGGCGATGCACCCAATCCGACGAAGCTTTAGCCTGCGACCCGAGCCGGCGATATAGACCGGAACATTGTGTTGATCGCGCCAGAGGAATGCCGGTGGATGATGCTAGACGGCTGTAAGCGGGCTGCGTGATGACTGTGTCGCCAAGAGTGGAAATGGATTCGGTAGGAGTATTTCGGTTCAAGCAGATTTTGGGCTCGCTTGGCTCTTCCAGAACCATTTCTATGTGCAATCCTGCATTCGAAAGCCGCCTCCACTTGTTCAACCCCATGGACACGGCCAACGTCCATGAGTCGCCGCGTGACGCGATGAGATGCGACGCAACCTGCGATGCAGGGGCTCCCATGTGACACTCAGCCTCGGCAACGCAAGCAGCTTGGTATCATTTTGACTTGGCCTAACCTATTGCTCCACAAAGGTTTCCGCTGAGTACGGCAAGGTTCAAACACACTTGACATCGGACATTTTTTATGGGCGCACGCCGAGTTTCAGCCGAACTGCTTCTGCTGTTGCTGCTGCTTGGCCACCGCCTCCGACGCTGCCACGTAGGCGTCCTGGAACTCGTCGCTTTCCAGCCAGGCCATGGTGGCCGCTTCATCAGCGCCATCGAGCCAGGCGCGGTAAGCGGTAAACACCAGGACGATGTAGTCGGTGGCGTGCTCTTCCTTGTGCCCCTTGAGCACCAGCGCCAGCAATGGATCGACCAGGAACACCGAGATCATCGCCACCAGGCCGGTTTCCTGTGCTTCCTTCATCTTCTTGAACAGCGCGTCATAGCTGCCGGATTCCATGGCCTTGCTGTACACCTGCTCGACGCTGGTGCTCTCGCCCGCGCTGGCCTTGACCGCCTGGCCGCCGCGGACCATGCGGTTCTGCTTGGCCTTGGAGGCGGCGCGCTTGGCGCGTTTCTGTTGCTTGGTGTTGGAGGCCATGGGTGAATCCTTGGGGGTGTCCGAAAAAACGCGTATTGAAGCCTAGTTGGCGCGCTTCTGGATAGAGCCCATCGGTCAGAAGCTGTAGGTGCCTGTCACCACCAGGCTGCGCGGATCGCCGAACTGGATCTGCGCGGCGCTGGTCGCCGAGCTGTAGTAGGTCTTGTCGGTGAGGTTGTTCAGCGCAGCGCGAACGTCCCAGTCGTGGGTGCGGAACCCGGCCAGCGCATCCCAGCGACCGTAGCCTGGCAGCACCGTGGTGTTCTGGTTATCGGCATAGCGGTCGCCGACCAGGGTCAGGCCGGTTTCGGCGTACCAGCCCAGCTCCGGTTTCCAGGTCACGAACAGGCTGGCGTTGCGTCGCGCCACGTTGTTTACCCGATTGCCTTCCAGGCCGCCGTTGTCCTTGGCGATGATGGCATCCTGCAGGCCGATGCCGCCGCGCACGTACCAGTTGCCGACCACATTGCCCTGGGCCGTCAGCTCGATGCCTCGCGAGCGTTGCAGGCCGGTGAGGATGGTGATGCCTGGGTTGTCCGGATCGGTGGTGCGGCGGTTGTAGAGCTCCAGCTCGTAGACGGCAAGGGTTGTGCTCAGGCGCTCGTCGAACCAGTCGCTCTTGACCCCGATTTCCTTCTGGCGGGTGTTCTCCGGAGCGGTTTCGTTGGTGTTGCCGGCAGCGCCGGGGGTGATGCCGATCAGGCCGCCGCCGACCGGGGAATAGGTCTTGCTCCAGGAGGCGTAGAACGAATGCTCCTGCCAGGGCGAATAGACCACGCCCAGGCGCGGGCTGGTGCTGTTGTCGTCCTGCTTCTCGGAAATGCCCCGCAGCTTGTTGGTGGTTTCCACCTCGAACTGGTCGAAGCGCACGCCCGCGAGGATCTGCCATTGGTCGTTGAGGCGGATCTGGTCCTGCAGGTAGACGCCACGGCTGTCGACCACGGTATGGTTGTAGCTCGACGGCACCATCGGGCCGTTGTGCTGCAGGCGTCGGTTGGGATTGTTCAGGTTCAGCGGTGGTACTGCCTGGCCACCGGCGTTCGCCGCCAGGGCGGTGTACAGGCGCGGGTCGCGGCGCTGGTTACCGAACTCCAGACCCAGCAGCAGCTTGTGCTCCAGACCCCAGGTGCTGACATCACCCTCGGCCTCGAGGTTGTTGAACAGGTTGCGGGTGTTCAAGTCCTGCTGCCAGCGCTGGCGGGTCACCAGGTTGGTGCTCGGGGTGTAGCCGGTGAGGTAGGTGTTGTCGAAATCGCTGTCGAGCTTGAACAGGCTCAGCGTGTGGCGCAGTTGCCAGTTGTCGCTGAGTTGGTAGTTCAGGCGCGAGCGCAGCGACTGCGACTTGTCATCGATGAAGTCGCGCTGCGTGTCGCCATAGGTGGTGCTGCGCCCGACATCTGCCGGACGGCCGCCGACACCCGGAATGCCGCGATCCGGCGTGCGGTTGTAGCGGCTGTATTCGTACTGCACCAGCCAGTTCAGGTCGGGGCTCAGTTGCCAGCTCAACGAAGGCGCGAACAGCTGGCGGTTACCGTCGACGCCGTCGCGGAAACTGTTGTTGTCCTGGTTGCCCATGTTCAGGCGCACGCTGATGTCGTCGTTGAGGTCGGCACTGAGGTCGGCGTACAGGCTGCGCAGATCCTCGCTGCCGCCCTGGGCTTCGAGGGTCGAGCGACGGCCATGCTCCGGCGCCTTGCTCACCCGGTTGACG
Organism: Pseudomonas sp. RW10S2; assembly: GCF_014268985.1. Lineage (NCBI taxonomy): Bacteria > Pseudomonadati > Pseudomonadota > Gammaproteobacteria > Pseudomonadales > Pseudomonadaceae > Pseudomonas > Pseudomonas sp. RW10S2. The sequence goes on from NZ_JABWRO010000063.1 coordinate 28,399, forward strand.
ATGCCACCCTGGCTGCCGCGGCCATAGAGCACCGCTGCCGGGCCCTTGAGGACCTCGATGCGCTCGATGTTGTGCAGGTCGCGCACGTACTGGCTGTCATCACGCACGCCGTCCAGATAGAAGTCGTTGCTGGCGTCGAAGCCGCGTATGCGCAGGCTGTCGAAGCGAGTGTCGGCACCGCTGCTGACGTTGGGGATGCCCTCCAGTGCCTTGCCCAGGCTGTTGGTGCCGTAGTCCAGGACGTTGGCGGTCTTCACCGTGTCGATGGCCTGCGGGACGTAGCGCACCGGGGTCGAGGTGCGGGTGGCGGTGCTGACGTCCTTGACCCGCGGGTTATCGCGCTCGCGTTCGCTTTCGGCAGTGACCGAGAGTTCAGGCAGGGTCGTGGTGGCAGCGCTGGCAAGGCCTACGCTGAACATCAGCGACAGGCCCAGGGACAGGGGAGACAAGCGGCAGGGGGCAAGCATCGGCAGGCATCCAGCAGAGGTTGTTGTGAAAAGGATGCGAATGTTAATGCTTGCTATTTGCTCTTGCCTGCCTATTTGTAAAGATGAAGATTTACGAATGTATCAATTTGTAACTGGTAATTATTCGCTTTTATGCGCGTGTTTTTGTCAAGTCAACCAAGAGTAGGCTGTCTGTACGAAAGTACAGAAAAGAGAGGGAATAACTGTCTGTTCTGCGATTCAGCACAGATTTGCACCAGCTCTGGCCTTTAATTTGGTTATATCAACCTTCATTTCACGTTTTTTTGACATTGAGAAGCACACGCGGCTAGGATTCGGCCTCTACGCCTGCCGGCCATCAGTTGGCCGAGCGCCGGACGAAGCCCGCTACCTGCAAAAGGAGCGGGGTTTTCAGTTTGGATACAAGCGTCGAACCTACGAAGGGGCGTTGGTTCCTGGCGTTTTAGGTAGCAGAGCGTTCTGATTCGGTAATAAGGAAAACAACATGTTGAATACAAGGATCAGCCTGGTAGCGCTGGCACTCATCGCCGCCACTCAGGCCCAGGCCAACGACCAGGCCGAAAGCAAGGGCTTCATCGAGGACAGCCACGCCAACGTCCTCCTGCGCAACGCCTTCATCAACCGTGACAAGAAGCACCACACCAACGACCAGTCCCAGTGGGGCCAGGGCGTGATCGCCAACTTCTCCTCCGGCTTCACCCAAGGCACCGTGGGTGTCGGTGTCGACGCCTTCGGCCTGTACGCCGTGCGTCTGGATGGTGGCAAGGGTCGTAACCAGGGTGGCGGTGTCGACTTCTTCAAACGCTCCGACCCCACCTTCGACGGTGAGAAAACCAACGCCCCTCACAACCTGGCTCGTGGTGGTGCAGCGGTGAAGTTCCGCATCTCCAACACTGTGCTTAAGTACGGTGACCAGATGCCGGCTCTGCCGGTCCTGCAGTACGACGACGCTCGTCTGCTGCCAGAGAGCTTCACTGGCACCATGATCACCTCCAAGGAGATCAAAGGCCTGGAGCTGAATGCAGGCCGCTTCACCCAGGAAGCCCGCAAGAGTGCCGAGCGCCGTGATGGCGGTGGCCTGAAGTCGATCAACGTGCTCGGCGGCAGCTACAAGTTCACCGACAACTTCACCGCGTCGCTGTACACCGCGGACAACGAAGATGTCATGAAGAAGCACTACCTGGGTCTGAACTACGTCTTCCCGATCGCGGCCGACCAGTCCCTGACCCTGGACTTCAACGGCTACAAGTCGGACATCGACAACAAGTATGTGCGTGAAGCTGGCTTGAATGGCGACCGCAACACCATCTGGAGCCTGGCGGCTACCTACGCCTATGGCCCGCACTCCTTCACGCTGGCCCACCAGCGCAGTACCGGCAGCACCGGCTATAACTATGGCTGGTACCAGAACGAAGGCGGTGTCGGCGACGGTGGTTCGACCATCTACCTGGCCAACTCGTACTGGTCCGACTTCAACGCCGAAGACGAGCGCTCCTGGCAGTTGGGCTACGGCCTGGATTTCGGTGCCTTCGGCATCCCTGGTCTGACCTACAAGCTGGCTTACGTGGTGGGTGACAACATCAACACCCGCAACCTCAAGAACCCGGAAGGTTTTGGCGAGGGTAAGGAGCGCGAGATCTTCAACCAGGTTCGCTACGTGGTGCAGGACGGCCCGGCGAAGGACCTCTCGATCAAGCTGCGTAGTTCGTTCTTGCGTACCAACAACGCTGTGCGCCAAAACGGCTACAACGACGACGGCAACGAAGTTCGCGTGTTCGTCGAATACCCGATCAGCATCTTCTGATACTGATCTGGCGTAAC
>NZ_JABWRO010000064.1:0-30620 GCF_014268985.1 Pseudomonas sp. RW10S2
GGGAGCGGGCTTGCCCGCGAAAAGGCCGACGCGATTCAGGCCTGTACCGCGACCCGCCCGCGCCGCACCACCAGGCTGTCCACCACCCACATCACTACCATCGACACCCCTACCAGCGGGAACACGACACCCAGCACCAGCATCACCCCCACGGCAGTCTTCCAGCGCGGCAGGTCATGACGCAGCGGCGGCACGCCAAGCCCGCCTGACGGGCGGCGCTTCCACCACATCACCAGCCCGCTCACCGAGCCCAGCAGGATCATCAGGCACACCAGCAGGATGACGATCTGGTTGAGCGCCCCGAACATCTTGCCCTCGTGCAGCATCACCCCAAGCTCGGTGGCGCGGGCTACCGGGCTGTAGTCGTGCCAGCGCACGTCGGCCAGGACCTTGCCGGTGTACTGGTCAACATGCAGGGTGGCGTCGTTGCGCGGATCGTCGGCGAACACCGCGATGGTGAACACACCTTCAGCGGTACTCGGCGAGGTGATGCTGTAGCCCGGCGCCACGCCGCGGGCGTTGGCCAGGTCCTCGACCTGCTGCAGGGTGATCTGCGGCGCGGCTGGGGCGCTGTGCATGTCGTGATGGCCCATGTGCTCGGCATGCGCGCCGGACACCGGCATCGGCGTGTTTTCCAGGGCCCAGGGCACGGTCTGGCGATGGGCGCTGTTCAGCGCGCCGGCCTGCTGGTCGGATTTCGGTACGTCGTTCCACATCGCCGCCGGGAAACGGTTCCACAGATCGGCGTACTGTTTGCCCCACAGCCCGGTCCAGGTCATGCCGCTGAGCAGCATCAGCAACAGCAGCGCCGAACCCCAGAAGCCGCTGACCGCATGCAGGTCGCGCCACAGCACGCGCCCGCGTGCCGACAGGCGTGGCCACAGTACGCCACGGCTGTTGCGGCCACGTGGCCACCACAGATAAAGCCCGGACACCACCAGCACGATGCCCCAGCCTGCGGCCAGCTCCACCAGCCGATCGCCGACGGTGCCGACCATCAGCTCGCCATGCAGGGCACGGGCGATGGCCTGCAGGTTCTGCTTGCCGTCCTGCGCGCCCAGCACCTTGGCGCTGTACGGGTCGACGAACACGTTCAGTTCGCGGCCGCCGTCATGCACCACGAACTGCGCGCTGCGCTCGGCGTTCAACGGTGGCAGGTACTGGCCGACATGGCCCTGTGGATAAGCCTGGCGCACCTGGGCCAGCAGGGTATCGGCGCTTTGGCGTTGCTGGCCGGCCTCGACCACCATCAGGTCGCGGTACATCCACGGGTCGAGCTGCGGCTTGAACAGGTAGATGATCCCGGTGATCGCCAGCAGGATCATGAAGGGTGCGACGAACAGCCCGGCATAGAAATGCCAGCGCCAGGCCAGGTTGTAGAAGGATTGCTTTGGTTTGCTCATGGAGCCTCCCGTTCGACCAGGTGGGGCGCGGTCAGGCCCGCGCCCCGGTTGTTATTGTCAGAAGCTGAAATCGACCTTGGTCCAGAAGGTCCTGCCCGGCTCGTTGACCGGCTGCGGGTCTGCCGCCGGATAGCCGAACCCGGCGTTCCCGGCCAGGTTCAAGTGCTCGGCGTAGGCCTTGTCGAACAGGTTGTCGACGCCCGCGCTGAGCTTGAGGTTGTGGTTGACCTTGTAGGCACCGTTGAGCGAGAACACGCCGAAACCGCCGCTCTTCTCGTAGTCCTTGCCCACCACGTTGCCCTGGTTCTCGGCGATGCGGTTCTGCGCCGCGACCAGCCGCCACAGCGCACCGACGCTCCAGGTATCGCGGCTGTAGCTCAGGCCCAGGCGGCTTTCCAGCGGGGGCATCTGCGGCAGGGCCTTGCCGTCGCTGCTGTTCTTGCCCCAGGCGTAGGCCAGCGTGGCGTCGGCCTTCCAGTTCTCGTCCAGCTTGTAGGCCGCGCCCAGCTCGCCACCCATGATGCGGGCGTCGATGTTCTGCGCCTGGGTGCTGCTCATGCCCATCATGCTGCGGTAGTCGAACAGGATGTAGTCGCGGATCTGCCCGACGTAGCCGGAGGCCCAGGCCTGCAGGCGTTCGTCCTGGTACTGGATGCCGAAGTCGAGCTGGGTGGTCTTCTCTGGCTTGATGCTGTCGAAGGCATTGACCGAGCCACGCGGGCCGTTGGTTGGCGAGAACAGCTCCCAGTAGTCGGGGAAGCGCTGGGCGTGGCCCAGGCCGATATAGCTGGTGGCCGGGATCGACGCCAGGTCATGCTCGTAGCGGATGAAGCCGCTGGGCAGGGTATCGGCGCGGGTGTCGCCGTTGGTGGCACTGGCCTGGCGGAAGTCGCGGGCCGAGGCGCGGTCCAGGCGCGCGCCGCTGATCAGGCGATCCTCGCCGGTGGCGTACCAGGTCAGCTCGCTGAACACGCCGTAGTTATGGAAGTCGGCGTCCTTGGTCCAGGGCTGGCCCTTGTGCGCATCGACGCCCATGCCGCCGCGTTTGCGGTGTTCGTTGGTCTGCGCGTCGATGCCGCTGATCAACTGCACGTCGGCCCAGCGCCAGGTCGCCTTGATGCGTGCGCCGAGGGTACGGCGATCGACATTGCTGACCATGGGCATGCCCATCATGCCGCTGCCCGAGGGCGTGCGCAGGCTGTAGTTGTCCATCACGTGGTCGGCGTAGTTGTAGTAGACCTGCGCCTCGACCTTGTCGAGCACCTCGCCGAGGTTGGACTTTTCAAAGCGCAGGCCCAGGCTTTCGCGCTTGAACTGCGAGCCGTCCATGCCGCGCCCGGCGTAGCGCGCCTCGCCATCGCCCTTACCGGCGGTGAGTTCGAGCAGGGTGTCGGTATCCGGGGTCCAGCCGAGGGTCACGTCGCCGTTCCATTTGTCCCAGCGCGACGGCACGGTATCGCCGTTGCCGTCCTTGTAGTCATCCGAGCGCGATTGGTTGCCGACGAAGCGCGCGTAGGCCTGGCTGTTGCCGGCGGCGGCGTCGAGCACCTTGTCGAAGCGGCCGTTGGAGCCGGCGAGCAGGCTGGCGTTGACCCGGCTGCCGAGGGTGCCGAATTTCTCCGGCTCGCGCTCGAAGAGGATGGTGCCAGCCGAACCGCCGGGGCCCCAGATCACGCTTTGCGGGCCTTTGATCACGGTCAGGCGGTCGTAGGTTTCCGGCGAGATGTACGAGGTCGGGGCGTCCATGCGGTTGGGGCAGGCGCCGAGCATCACGCCGCCGTTGGTGAGGATGTTCAGGCGCGAGCCGAACATGCCGCGCAGCACCGGGTCGCCGTTGGTGCCGCCGGAGCGGATGGCGGAAAAGCCGGGGATGGTCTTGAGGTAGTCGGCGCCGTCGCTGGCCGGCACCGGCTGGCGGGGATCCTTGGGGTTGGTGACCACGGTCAGCGGCGAGCTGGGCGCGATGGCGGTGATCACCGTCGGGCTCAGTTCCGGGGTGTCATGGCCTTCGTGGCCAGGCTCGACGGCGAGTGCCAGCGGGCTCAGCAGCGAGCCGCAGAGCATGGCGAGGGTCCCATGGCGGGACAGGGCAGAAACAGGGGTGCAGCCGGACATAATGATTCCAGTCGATCAGTCATGAGTAAGCGCGAAGCCTCCTGGCTTCGGGCGTTAAACGGGGTGGTCAGACGTTGATCGACGCAGGTGGGGCGCGGCTGCGGGCACCGGGAAACACCGCTTGCAGGGCATGGCCCTGGCGGGTCGGGTAGGTGGTGAGGGTGGACGGGATGGCGCTGGCGAGGCTGAGTGGGCTGAGGGTCTGGGGCAGGGCGGGGCAGTTGAACAGCAGGCTGCAATAGCCGCATTTCTCCCAGTCCGCGTGTAGCTGGCCATCGTTGCCGTGGCCGTGGTGGTCTTGCCCGGCATGCGAATGCCCCGAGGCCATGGGCATGTCCATGGCCATGCTCATGTTCATGCCGGCGTGGTGATCCATCGGCATCGACTGGGAAACCAGTGGGCCGATGAAGATCATCCACATGGCGAACAGGCTCAGCCAGCCGCCACCGACGCGTCTGCGATCAGGGCGGGTGCTGCGGGCTGTGCTGTTGCGCGGCAAGCTCATGACGAGCGCCTGTCAGCGGTCAGTGCGCGTGTTCGTGTCCTGCCTGATCGGCGGGCGGCTGCTTCTGCACAGCGACCTCGACGGTGATGTCACCGGCTTTCTCGAAGTGCAGGGTGAGCGGGAAGCGCTTGCCGTCAGTGAGCAGGCTGCGGTCCTTGGGCTGCATCAGCATCACGTGGTAGGCGCTGGGGGCGAAGGTCAGGTCCTTGCCTGCGGGCACAACCACACTCTGCACCTGCTGCATCTTCATGGCACCGGCGGCGGTCTTGATGTGTTCGTGCAACTGGGCGTCATCGCTGACGGGGCTGTCGACGCTCAACAGGCGGTCGTCGACCTTACCGTTGTTGTGAACGATGAAATAGGCCGCGACATTGGGCGCGTTGGGTGGCAGCTCCAGCGACCAGGGATGGGCGATATGCAGGTCGCCGACACTGTATTCGTGGGCGCTGGCGAAGGCGCTGGGCAGCAGCAGGGTGGCCAGGATGAGGGCTTGCTTGAGCATGGTGGGTCTCCGGTCTGTACGGGTTCAGGAAGAGCGTCTTGAACTCAGGCCAGTGGAGAGGCTCGCGGATTGAGCGCCGGCCAGAGCTGGCGCGGCGTGGACTGGTGCGTGGCGAGTGGCGGCGCCTGGCCGAAGCGCAGTTGCGGCGGGTTGTGCAGTTGCGCTGCGTGGCTGGCCAGGGCGAGCACAGGCGAGGCACCCGAGCAGCACCAGCAGTGCTGCATGTTGGAGTGGTCGTCCTGTTGGCCCAGGTCGATCTTGGCCAGGGCCTGGACATCGAGCTTGGCCTTGCCCGCGCCAGTCGAGCAGAAGGCACCCCACAGCAGCTGCTCGGCCGGGCCCTTGGGCACGGCGCAAGACAGCGGCATGGCCAGCAGGTTGAACAGCACTGCAAGGCAGGCTATCCAGGCGATGTGCCGACGTGGGGTCATGGAGAGATCCGGTCAGGAATCAGGTGGCTATTGTACGGCGGAGTATAGGTAAAAATGCGGGGGTGCGGTGAAGTGCCGCAGCTGTCGGCCCCCCGACTTGCCCGCGAAGCAGTCACCGCCGGTATCAGGCCTTGCCGCGCCCCAGCAGGCCGCGCACTGTCTCCTGCAGGTCCGCTGGCAACACTACGACTTTCGAATTGTCGCTCCCGGCGAGGTTTTCCATCGCGCCGATGTAGCGCTCACCCAGCAGGTACATGGCCGGGGTGGTCTCATTGCCCACCGCTTCACGCACCAGCGAAATCGCCCGGGCCGAGGCTTCGGCCAGGTTGATCTGTGCCTCGGCATCGAGCTTGGCTGACTGCAGGCGCGCCTCGGCTTCGAGAATCGCCGCCTGCTTGGCGCCTTCGGCACGGGTTACGTCAGCTTTACGCTCACGCTCGGCCGCAGCCTGGCGCTCCATGGCCACCTGCATGTTCTCCGACGGTTTGATGTCCTGGATCTCCACCGAACGCACGGTCACGCCCCAGTCTTCGGTCTGTTCGGACATCGCCTCGCGCAGGCGCGCCTTGATCTGCTCGCGGCTCGACAACGCTTCGTCGAGGTCCATGGCGCCGACGATGGCGCGCAGCGAAGTCATGGTCAGGCTGGTGACCGCGAAGGAGAAGTCCTGCACGCCGTACGAGGCCTTCTGCGGGTCGACCACCTTGGCAAAGCACAGGGCGTTGGCGACGATCACCGCGTTGTCGCGGGTGATGATTTCCTGTTGCTGCACGTCGAGGATGATGTCCTTGGTCGGCAGGCGGTAGGCGATCACGTCCATGTAGGGGATGACGATGTTCAAGCCGGGTTTGAGCGTGGTGTGGTAACGGCCCAGGCGTTCGACGATCCATTCCTCGCCCTGGGGCACGATGCGCACCCCCTTGAACAGGGTGATTAGGACGAACAGGGCGATGGCGGCGACGACGATGAGGCTGGTCATTTCAAGCTTCCTTTCAAGACAGGTTCAGGGGCGGGTAACCCGCGCGGTGTTGCCTTCGATGGCTGCCAGGCGAACGCGCTCGCCGGCGGGGATGTCGCTGTCGGCGACGCAGGTCCATTCTTCGTTGCCGAGGATGGGCTTCTGGAAGCGCACCCGGCCTTTCTGGAACTGCGACACGCTGGCGGTCAGCAGGCCGACTTCACCGATCACGCTGTCTGCAGTCCAGCGTACGTCCGGCTTCTTGCGCCGGAACAGCTTGAACCACAGCAGGGTGGTGAGGGAGGAGAATGCCACCCATAGCAGCACCTGCATGTCCAGTTGCAGTGCAGGGGCGGCCAGGGCAATCAGCGACACCAGGATGGCGCCGATGCCGAACCAGAGGATGAAGAAGGTTGGCAGGACCAGTTCGAGCAGGACCAGGGCGATGCCGAAGACGAGCCAGATCCACCATTGCATTTCCATATGGGCAGGGCCTTGCGGTGAGGGAGGCTGAAGTCTAAGGCAGGGGGGACTGGAAGACTATTCCGAGCTGGATGATGAATGTGTCGGAAATGGCTGGGGCTGCTGCGCAGCTCCCGCGCGAGCCGAGCCTGCTGCTCACATCGACAAGGCTTCGCGCAGTTGCGCCACCGATCCGAACAGCCGATTCACCTCCGGCAGCTCAGGGCGCTTCAACACCAGCACCGGCACCCCGCGCTCGCGCGCCACTTCAAGCTTCGGCTCGGTCGCGGCGCTGCCACTGTTCTTGCTCACCAGCACATCGATCTGGCGCCGTTCGAACAGCGCCCGCTCATCCTCGAGGTGGAACGGGCCACGGGCACCGATCACCTCGCAGCGATCATTGCCCGGGCAGGCTTCCAGGGCGCGCAAGGTCCAGAACTGGTGGGGCGGAATGTCTTCGAGATGTTGCAGCGGCTCGCGCCCCAGGGTGAACAACGGGCGCTTGAAAGGCGCCAGTGCGTCGATCAACTCATCCCAGCCCTCGACCTCGCGCCAGTCGTCACCCGGCTGCGGTTGCCAGGCGGGGCGACGCAAGGCCCAGCAGGGAATGCCCGCCGCCTTCGCCGCCTGCGCGGCATTGGCGCTGATCTGTGCGGCATAGGGGTGGGTGGCGTCGATCAGCAGCGCGATCCGTTCGCGTTGCAGGTAGTCGGCCAGGCCGTCGGCCCCGCCGTAACCGCCCACCCGCACCTGACAGGCCAGATCCTGCGGGATGCGGCCGATACCGGCGAGGCTGTAGACATGCTCAGGCCCCAGCAACCGGGCGATGGCCAGCGCCTCGGTGACGCCGCCCAGCAGCAGGATACGGCCGGTCATTGCACACCTGCCTTGCCGACGACACCGCCCTGACGGTCGATGGCGAATACCTCGACCTGCACCTGTGCAGGCACCACGCTGCGGGCGAATGTCAGGGCGTGGGCGCAGACGCTATCGCCCAGGGCGATACCGGCGGCATGGGCGAGCGCCAGTGCCTGTTGGCTGGTGTTGGCACCGATGATCGCCGCCTGCAGCGCGGGGTCCGCGCCGATATCCGCGGCCCAGCCTGCCAGTTGCGGCAGGTCGATGCTCGAATGACGGCTGTGCAGGTCCATGTGGCCGGCGGCCAGCTTGCTGATCTTGCCGAAACCGCCACACAGGGTCAGGCGCGGTACCGGCACTTTGCGCAGGTGCTTGAGCACCGCGCCGACGAAGTCGCCCATCTCGATCAGGGCGATCTCCGGCAGCCCGTAGACCCGGCGCATGGTGTCTTCGCTGGCGTTGCCAGTGCAGGCGGCGATGTGGGTGTAGCCGTTGGTGTGGGCCACGTCGATGCCCTGGTGGATCGAGGCGATGTAGGCCGAGCAGGAAAATGGCCGGACGATACCGCTGGTGCCGAGGATCGACAGCCCGCCGAGAATGCCCAGCCGCGGGTTCATGGTCTTGAGCGCAAGCTCCGCGCCACCCTGCACATTTACCGTGACCTCGAATCCGCCCGCGTAGGCGCAGTCGCCTGCCAGTCGCTGCAGGTGCTCGCTGATCATCCGCCGCGGCACGGGGTTGATCGCCGGTTCCCCGACTGCCAGTACCAGGCCGGGGCGCGTCACCGTGCCCACGCCTTGCCCGGCTACGAAGCGCACGCCCGGCTCGTCGGTCAGGCGTACCTGGCTGTAGAGCAGGGCACCGTGGGTCACGTCGGGATCGTCGCCTGCGTCTTTCAAGGTGCCGGCCTCGGCGCGCTCGCCGTCTCGGCGGCAGAATTCAAGGCGCATCTGCACCTGCTTGCCCTTGGGCAGGGTGATCTGCACGGCGTCGTTGGACTGGCCGGTGAGCAGCAACTGCGCTGCCGCCAGGCTGGTGGCGGTGGCACAACTGCCGGTGGTCAGGCCACTGCGAAGTGGCGCGGGCTGTTCGCGGGTTTCTTCACGCATCGAAGGGCTTCACCACCTCGAGCAGCGTGATCGGCAGGGCCTGGCGCCAGGTGTCGAAACTGCCTAGGGCCTGGGCCTGGGCTACATGGATGCGGGTCAGTTCGCCGCCGTGTCGCTCACGGAAATGCGCCAGGGCCAGTTCGCTCTGCAAGGTCACGGCATTGGCCACCAGCCGCCCTCCAGGGCGCAGGCGCTCCCAGCACAAGGGCAGTACGCCTTCGCCGGTGACGCCGCCGCCGATGAAAATGGCGTCGGGGCGTTCGAGACCGGCCAGGGCTTGCGGTGCCTTGCCGCGGATCAGTTGCAGGCCAGGAACGCCGAGTCGGTCGCGGTTGAATTCGATGAATGCCTGGCGACCTTCGTCGGCCTCGATGGCCAGTGCGCGGCAGCTGGGGTGGGCGCGCATCCATTCGATACCGATCGAGCCGCATCCGGCGCCGACATCCCACAGCAGTTCGCCGGGTTGAGGCGCCAGGCGTGCCAGGGTGATGGCGCGCACGTCGCGTTTGGTCAACTGGCCGTCGTGGCGAAAGGCGCTGTCGGGCAGGCCGCTGATCGGCGACAGGCGCGGGCTGTCCGGCGCTGCCTGGCATTCGATGGCGACCAGGTTCAGTGCTGCGGCCTGGGCGTGGGGCCAGTCTTCTGCGCTGCCATTCAGGTGCTTCTCATCGGGGCCGCCCAAGTGTTCGAACACCTGCATCCGGCTCGGGCCGAAGCCGCGTTCACGCAACAATTGCGCAATGGCTGCAGGGCTGTCGCCGTCATTGCTCAGCACCAGCAGGCGCACACCGCTGTAGAGCTGGGCATTGAGCGCCGCCAGCGGCCGCGCGACCACTGACACCACCTGCACGTCCTGCAACGGCCAGCCCAGGCGCGCGGCGGCCAGGGCGCAGGAGGAGGGCATCGACAGCACCTGCATCTGTTCGGCCGGGACCTGGCGCGCAAGGCTTGCGCCAACGCCGTAGAACATCGGGTCGCCGCTGGCCAGCACGCACACGGGCTCGCCGGACAAGGCCAGCACAGGGGCGAGGGAGAACGGGCTGGACCACGTCAGGCGCTCGCCGACCACGCAGCGTGGCAGCAGGGCGAGCTGACGCGGGCTGCCGAAGATACGTGCAGCAGACAGCAGCGCGCGCCGGGCCTGCTTGCCCAGGCCGCTGAAGCCGTCTTCGCCGATGCCTACTACTGTCAGCCAGGGGGTCATCTGATCATTTCCGTCGTGTTGGGAATCGTGTCGCCTTTTTCGCGGGCAAGTCGCAGCGGCGAAAAGGACGACACGGTCCTGAAGCATTGCTCGACCATCGGCTTTTCATGCCGTCGGACAAAGCAGGCATAATACCGCGCCTTCTACACTGAAGCGCGTCTTCACGATTGCCGGATACCCCCTTGAAGCCACCCCACACACCTGCCGTTTCGCCCCGCCCCTCGGCTTGCCCGGGGTTGTGGCGCATCGTCGCGGCGCGAGATGGCGGCATTTGCCGGATCAAACTGCCCGGCGGCCTGCTGCTGGCCGAGCAGGCCGAGGCGGTGGCCGAGGCTGCCGAGCGCTTCGCCGGTGGAGTGATCGAGGCGACCAACCGCGCCAATTTGCAGATCCGCGGTATCGGCGACGACCACCTGGCGCTGGTCGGGCACCTGCTCGATGCTGGCCTGGGTCCGCGCGAGGCGGCCGGTGACGATGTCCGCAACCTGATGCTCAGCCCGCTGGCCGGTGTCGATCCGGCGATGTTGATCGACATTCGGCCGCTGGCCGGACAGATCCTGCACCTGCTGGAAACCACCCCGCGCCTGCATGAGTTGTCGGCCAAGTTCGCCGTGCAGCTCGACGCTGACGAGTCCCTGGCGATGCTCGCGCACCCCCATGACCTGTGGTTGTCGGCGCTGCTGCTCGACCGGCAGGTGTGGCTGGCCTTCGGGCTGGCGGGCTGCCCGGGCGATGGCGCAACCCTTGGCGCCGTACCGCTGGACCAGGGAGTGGCATTGGTGCGGGCAGTGCTGGAGCGCTTCCTCGATCTTGCCACGCCCGAGCAGACACGGATGCGCCAGTTGCTGCAGACCTGCCCGGTGCAGGATTTCGTCGAAGGGCTGGGGCTGCCGATTCGTCGTGACAGCGCTGTGCGCCAATGGCGGCGAGCGCCCGCCAAGCCGCGCTGGCTCGGTGTGTTGGCCCAGCGTGAGGGCAGTGCGTTCGGCGTGGCACCGCCGCTGGGGCGCTTGACGCCCGCCATGCTGCGCGGCCTGGCCAGGCTTGCGCGCGAGGCCGGTGATGGCAGCCTGCGCCTCACGCCCTGGCAGAGCCTGGTGCTGCCGAACTTCGACCCATCGCTGCTCGGGCAGGCCCAGGCCGAAACGAAGGCGCTGGGCATGATCAACGACGTCTTGCAGCCACTTGCACGCATCAGCGCTTGCACCGGTTCCAGCGGTTGCGCCAAGGGCCAGTCCGACACCAAGGCCGATGCGCAGTTGATCGCTGGGCTGCTGCACCATGGCGCCCCGGCCAGTGTGCACCTGACGGCTTGCCCGCGTTCCTGTGCCGTGGCCCATGTCGCCCCGGCCACCCTGCTGGCCCGTGCCCCGGGCCGTTATGACCTTTATCTTCGCGATGCGCGCCTGCCGGGTTTCGGCCGACTGCGGGCATCCGACCTTACCCCAGAAGAAGCAGGCGCCATGCTCGACCTGCCGACGGAGCACCTTGATGATTGACTACATCCGCGATGGTCAGGAGATCTATCGCAATTCCTTCCGCATCATTCGCGAGGAGGCTCGCCTGGAGCGGATTCCGGCCGATCTGGAAAAGCTCGCCGTGCGAGTGATCCACGCCTGCGGCATGGTCGAGGCGATCGACGGCCTGCAGTTTTCCGAAGGCGCCGGAACGGCGGGGCGCCAGGCCCTGGCCAAGGGCGCACCGATCCTCTGCGACGCGCACATGGTTGCCGAAGGCATCACCCGCGCGCGCCTGCCGGCCGACAACCCGGTCATCTGCACCCTGCGTGACCCCAGCGTGCCGGGCTTGGCCAAGGACGCCGGCAACACCCGCTCGGCGGTGGCCCTGGAGCTGTGGCGCCCGCATCTGGAGGGCAGCGTGGTGGTGATCGGCAATGCCCCGACCGCGCTGTTCTACTTGCTGGAAATGCTCGACGCGGGTGCGCCCAAGCCTGCGTTGATCCTCGGCTTCCCGGTAGGCTTCGTCGGCGCTGCCGAGTCCAAGGCGATGTTGGCCGCCGACAGCCGTGGTGTGCCGTTCGTCATCATGCAGGGGCGCCTGGGCGGTAGCGCCATGGCCGCCGCGGCTGTCAATGCCCTCGCCACGGAGGTGGAATGATGCAGCCTCGCGGACGTCTGCTCGGACTGGGGGTCGGCCCCGGCGATCCGGAACTGATCACGGTCAAGGCCCTGCGCCTGCTGCGCGAAGCGCCGGTGGTGGCGTATTTCGTGGCCAAGGGCAAGCGCGGCAATGCCTTCGGTATCATCGAGGCGCATCTGCAGGCGCAGCAGACCCTGCTGCCACTGGTGTATCCGGTCACCACCGAGGTGCTGCCGGCACCACTGTCGTACGAGCAGGTGATCAGCGACTTCTACGACGAAGCCAGCGTGCAGGTGGCCGAACACCTGGATGCCGGTCGTGATGTGGCGGTGATCTGCGAAGGCGATCCGTTCTTCTACGGCTCCTACATGTACCTGCACGATCGCCTGGCCCAGCGCTACGAGGCCGAGGTGATCCCGGGCGTGTGCTCGATGCTCGGCGGGGCTTCCGTGCTCGGTGCGCCGCTGGTCTACCGCAACCAGACGCTGACCGTGCTCTCCGGTGTACTGCCCCACGAAGAGCTCAAGCGCCGCCTGGCCGACGCCGACGCCGCCGTGATCATGAAGCTTGGGCGCAACTTCCCCAAGGTACGCGAGGTGCTCGCCGAGCTGGGCCTGGACCAGCGCGCGCTGTACGTGGAGCGTGCAACCATGGCCAACCAGAAGATCGTCGCGCTGGACGCGGTCGATCCGCAGTCTTCGCCGTATTTCTCGCTGATCGTCGTACCGGGTGAAAAATGGCAGGGATGAACAGCGACAAGGCACCGGCCATCGTCATTCTCGGCCCTGGCAGCCTGGCCACCGCCCAGCGTATCCAGCAGCGTTATCCACAGGCGCGGATTCACGGCCTGAGCGGCCGGGTCGAGGGCGTCGAGCACGGCTACGAATCCTTCGGCGACACGCTGCGTGGGCTGTACCGCGAAGGTGTGCCGATCATCGCCCTGTGCGCGGCCGGGATCGTCATTCGTACTTTGGCGCCCCTGCTCGACGAGAAGGGCGCCGAGCCGCCGGTGCTGGCGGTGGCGGAGGACGGCAGCGCCGTGGTGCCGCTGCTGGGCGGCCTGAGCGGGGTCAATGTCATGGCCCGGCAGATTGGCGAAGTGCTGGGTGTGGCGGCGGCCATCACCACCAGCGGCGAGCTGCGTTTCGGCACCTGCCTGCTCAATCCGCCGGCAGGCTACGCCTTGGCAGATCTGGAGCAGGGCAAGCGCTTCGTCTCTGACCTGCTGGCCGGCGAGCGCGTGCGCATCGAAGGTACGGCGCCCTGGCTGGCCCAGGCGCAGTTGCCCGAAGACGCCGCGGCCCGACGCAGTATTCATGTCGGCTGCCAGGCGCGCCCGGCCAGCCGCGACGAGTTGCTGATCCATGCGCGCTCGGTACTGGTGGCTGTGCAGGCCGGGCAGGCCGATCTGCCTGCCCGTGTGCGTGACGCTTTGGCTGCGGCGAACATCGCCGACGCATCGCTGGCGTGCTTGCTGGCTGGTGACGATGCGCTGGCCGAGCCCGCCGTGCACGACGCCGCCCGAAGCCTGGGTGTGCCCCTGCGATTCGCGGCGCAGGGCGGCAGCCTGGTCGAGATGGCTGGACAGGCGCTTGCGGGCGCGCAACTGATCGAACAGGGTGAGGTGGTCATCGCTGTAGCGCCGGCGCCGATCGACCCGTTGCAGGTCGGACGTGCGCGCGGTCGCCTGGCTGTGATCGGCCTGGGCCCGGGGGCTGCGGAGTTCATGGTGCCGGCAGTCAAGGCCGAACTGGCCCGCGCCAACGATGTACTGGGCTACGAAACCTATGTGCGGATGGCCGGCCCCTTCCGCGCCGATCAGGTGCTGCACTGCACCGACAACCGCGAGGAGATGCAGCGTGCGCGTCACGCCTTCGAGCTTGCAGCGCAGGGGCGCTCGGTGGTGGTGGTCTCTT
Organism: Pseudomonas sp. RW10S2; assembly: GCF_014268985.1. Classification (NCBI taxonomy): domain Bacteria; kingdom Pseudomonadati; phylum Pseudomonadota; class Gammaproteobacteria; order Pseudomonadales; family Pseudomonadaceae; genus Pseudomonas; species Pseudomonas sp. RW10S2. Next base: position 13,564 of record NZ_JABWRO010000064.1, read on the forward strand.
CGGGCGATCCTGGCGTGTTCGCCATGGCGGCTGCGGTGCTCGAGGCGCTGCATGAATCGAGCGATCCGGCCTGGCATCGCGTCGACCTGCAGATCCTGCCCGGCGTTTCCGCCTCCCTGGCCACCGCGGCCCAGGCCGGTGCACCGTTGGGGCACGATTTCTGCGTGATGTCGCTGTCGGACAACCTCAAGCCCTGGTCGATCATCGAGAAGCGCCTGGACCTGGCGGCGCAGGCCGACCTGGTGCTGGCGTTCTACAACCCGATCTCCCGCGCCCGGCCTTGGCAACTGGGGCAGGCCCTGGAGATCGTGCGCCGTCATCGGGATGGGCAGACCCCTGTCGTCCTGGGGCGCGACATCGGCAGGCCGGGGCAGAGCCTGAACGTCGTCTCGCTCTGCGAGTTGCTGCCTGAGATGGTCGATATGCGCACCATGGTGCTGGTCGGCTCCAGTACGACCACCGTGTTCAAGCATGCCGATGGCGCGCAGTGGGTCTATACCCCGCGCTGGTATCCCCCGCACCGCTGACCTTATTGGAACTCCTTCAGTCCGCCAGGCCGAGCTGGCGCTGGCTAACGTGGTCGCCCCTGGTGTTCAGGGGCAACCCAAAGGAGTTTCAGATGAGCGATGATAAACAAGTCACCACCACCGACGCTGGCCTGCTGGTCGAGGGCAACTTGCTGGCCTGTGGTGCAGGCATGACGGCACAGAGCCGCCGCGACGTGAAGAACGCGTTCCACTTCGCCACCCTTGCCGCGGACAAGGCGCTGGATATCGAGGAAAACGGCAAGGCCTGGTACGACAAGTTCCTCGATGCGATGCGTGACCTGGGCTTCACCACCCCCCACCGCAGCTTCGAACTGGAAACCTCCTCGCAGTTGAGCGTCACGCTGGGCGCGGTGGGCGTGCGTATCATCGGTGCAGCCGGCACTGCACTGCTGGGCGGCACGAAGCTGGGCGCACTGGCCAAGCGGGCGTTCGACAAGCTGACCGACGTCGAAAAAGACACCCGCATCATCCATCACAAGAAAAAGAGCAAGGCCAGGGGCGTGGTCGGGATGGCGGCTTGCCTGGAAACCGAGCAAGGCGATGTGGTCATGGTGATGAGCTGTGTGCGTTCGACGGAGCCGAACCTGGATGAAGATGTACTGGGGGTGCAGTTCCAGCTCGAGAAGTCCGAGTACTACGCCGGCCAAGCGGTGCTGACGCTGAACAACTTCGTCTACGAGAAAGTGCGGGCCACGGTGGAGGAGAAGCTCGGCGTGCGCAGTGTCGAGAACATTCTGCAGTACGACATCTGATCAAGGGCGCGGGCTTGCGAGCACCGCGCTTTTTAGTTTCTACAGACCGGAAAACCTGCCATGACCTATGCAGATCACACGCTGATCCTGATTGGCCAGACCGTGTTGCTCGTGCCGCCAGGCATCGAGGTGCAGCAGCGCGAGGATGCCCTGGATTCACTGCACTACTGTCAGTTGCTGGCCAACAAGCACGCTGGCTCCTGCTTCGACGATCCCGACGCTTGGGCGGTTGCCTATCGCCAGGGTTTCGAGTCACTGAACTGGATCAGGTTCGTCAGCGCGCATGATTGGATCGCCCTTGGACCAGGGGCTGCCCGCAACGAGGAGACGCCGCTCTTGAACTGGTTGAAGCAGCGCAAGATCGATGTCGATGCGGTACTGGCCACGTTGTCGAAGGCACTGACGGGCGTGCCTGAGGGCCTGGACCATCTGCTGCGTTTCGCCGTGCGCAACGAGGCCGATACGGGCGAGCTGCACATCGAGTTCGGGCTGCTCGGTGCCGGGCCGATTCTCGACCTGTGCAGCGTGTCGCTGCGCTGCGAGCACCCGATCACCCGGGAGACGCTGGCCGCCGCTGCACAGCGTACGCAGCTGCAGGGCGAGCTGGCGGTACGGGCGCTGTCGCTGAACCTGAGCAAGCAGCACTTTGCTTCGCAGCGCTCGGACCTGCACAACTTGATACTCGACAAGGAACGCGAGAAGCCTCGTCGACTGACGCTGGGAGTGATGACACATGAATGAAGCCAATGCTGCTGTGATTGGGGCGGGCGTCGTCTCGTTCCTGCCGGGCTTGTCGCTGGCGCAGAAAGACAAGGTGAAACTGGCCCTGGCGTTGGCCGAGCGGGCCACACAGACGGCCTTCGACGAAGGGTTGGTGCAGGATTGGTTCGCCTACTACCGCAACCAGTTGAAGTTCATGGGCTGGGATGCAGTGTCTGCCGAGCAGGTCCACTGGCCGGATGCGGGGCGCGCCGAACAGGTCGACAAAGTCCTTGCGCTGATCACCAAGACCGCGGGGGAGCGATTCGCCAGCAATGTGGAAATGTCGTTGCAGCGCCTGCGCAACAGCCCAGAGACGCTCGCCACCTTGGAGAAGAACGCACGCGAGCGAGGGCACTTCCAGTTACTCCCTTGCGCTCCGGCCGGGCAGAACCGGGTCGATATGGTGCTGTATCACGAGGTCGATACTCAGGATGCCTGGCGCGCGGGCTTCATCACCCGCAAGCGCAGCATGAAGAACGTGCGCGCCGAGCTTGTACGGTTCAACATCCTGGCTTTCGAGAACAGCTACCTGTCCAAGGTGCACCAGCGGGTCGTGGAGGTATCCCTGAAGCGGATACACGACTACGACATTTGAGGGGGGCTGGGTGATCAGGGCGTGTGGAGGGGGCCGGTGGCCGCTTCGCGCTGGTTCGCCCAGAACTGGATCAGTTCGCGCAACTGCGACAGTTCCACCGGCTTGGCCATGTGCCCGTCCATGCCGGCCAGGCGTGCACGTTCCTTGTGCTCGCTGAGGATATGCGCGGTCAGTGCCACCACCGGGGTGCGCTGGCGCTGATTGGCCGCTTCCCAGTCACGCAGGCGCTGGGTCGCGGAGAACCCATCGAGAATCGGCATTTCGCAGTCCATGAGCACCAGGTCGTAGCGCTGCGCTTTCATGGCCTCGAAGGCCTCTTCGCCGTTGCTGGCCGTGTCGGGCTCGAGGTTGAGCTTGCCGAGCATGCCGCGGATCACCTTGGTCGAGATGCTGTTGTCTTCGGCGACCAGGATACGGAAGTCGGCGGGCAGGTCCAGCGGCGCCGGCGCGCCACCGAGGGCAGCAATGATCGCCGGCTCGCGGCCACGCTGGCTCAGTTCCTCGGCCAGGGTGGTCTTGAGCGTGTAGCCGGCCACCGGCTTGGCCAGGATGCGTTTGACCCCGGCATTGCGGGCGATGATCTTGCTGGGCGCGTTGCTGATGCCGGTCAGCATGATCACCAGGATGTCGTGGTTCAGGCTCGGGTCTTCCTTGATCTTGGCAGCCAGTTGCATGCCGGTCATTCCGGGCATGTTCTGATCGAGCAGCACGGCATCGAAGTAGTCGCGCAGGTGCGCCTTGGTGCGCAGCAGCGCCAGGGCTTCCTTGCCGGAGGGCACCGCACTGACGTTCATGCCCCAGGCGCTGCACTGTTGTACCAGCACCTTGCGGCAGGTGTCGTTATCGTCCACCACCAGCACCCGGGCATCGCGCAGCGGGCCGTCGAGATCGGCGGGCGGTTGTTCCAGGCGAAGCGGATCGAGCGGCAGTGTCAGCCACAGCGTATTGCCCAGGCTGGTGCTGGTCTTGATACCGAATTCGCCGTGCATCAGGCCGATCAACTGCTTGGCGATCACCAGGCCCAGATGGCCGCCGAGCTTGTTGCTGGAGAGGAAGTGGTGGCTGTGCAGCTCGGCCTGCAGCAAAGCCTCGCGCTCGGCGCTGGCCATCGGTTCGCCGCTGTCCTGCACGGCGATACGCAGGCGCGGAGCGTCACCGCGCTGGTCGAGGGCCACCACCAGCAGGATTTCGCCCTGGTCGGTGTTCTTCAGGGCATTGTCCAGCAGGCTCGACAGCGCCTGGCGCAACCGCGTCGGATCACCGCTGATCACGCGTGGCACCTGTGGCTGGGTGAAGCTGATCAGCTCGATGTTCTGCTGTTCGGCCTTGGCCCGGAAGATGTTCAGACAGTCTTCGATCAGTGCGTTGAGGTCGAACTGCACATCATCCAACTCGATCTGCCGCGACTCGAGCTTGGAGATGTCGAGGATTTCGTTGATCAGTGTGAGCAGCTCGTTGCCGGCACTGTGGATGGTTTGCACGTAGTCGCGTTGCTTGACCGACAACGGCGTGCCCAGCAGCAGCTCGGTCATGCCCAGCACGCCGTTCATCGGCGTGCGGATCTCGTGGCTGATCTTGGCCAGGAACTCGGCCTTGGCGTTGATCTCGGCGTCGCTGGCGGCGAGGGCACGGCTGGCACGCACGCGCTCCTCGTTGATCTTGCGCAGGCGCTCGCTGACCGCAAGGTTCAGCAACAGGCCGCTGACCACGGTCAGTCCCATCAGGATGACCAGCAGCCATGGGGTGGGGGTGCGTGTCAGACCGAGCAGCGCAGGCAGCAGGACCAGGCCGCCGAGGTTGAACACCAGCATGGCCAGGGTGAACAGGCGTGCGGGGTTGTAGCCCTTGTACCAGTAGTACGTACTGGCCAGGAGCATGCTCAGGCTGCCGAGGGCCAGCAGGGTGTAGGTGGTCAGGTTCAGCGGCAGGCTGTCGATGAACAGCAGGAGCAGGCCGCTGAGGGCGGCGATCAGCATTTCTGCCTGCAGGATGCGGGTGAGCCGCAACGAGGCGCAGGGCGAGAAGAAGCGCTGGGTGAAATACAGCCCGCAGAGCCCCGCCAGGACCAGCGTGAGGTAGGCGGCAGGCGTTTGCGCGCTGTGCCACAGGTGCCACCACGGGCCGCAGAGGTTGAGCAGGATCAAGGCGCTGAGCAGCATCAGCGCGTGGTAGAGCGCCAGTACCAGGGTGGTGCTGGAGCGCGTGTAGAAGAAGCGGATCAGGTTGTGCAGGATCAGCATCACCAGGCCGCCGAACAGCAGGCCGAACAGCAGCGGCTGGCGTTGGTCGATGGCCGCGCTGGCCGCCGATTCCAGAGAGATTGCCGGGCGTAACTGGTGTTCGGAGACCAGACGCACGTAAATATCCAGCGGTTGCGTGGCGTTGGGCAGTGGCAGAACGTGATCGCTGCCGCGCAGGGTAGGGCTGGCATTGCCCAGTTGTCGGCCATGGTGCAACTGGCGCAGTAGCGTGCCGCCGTCGAGGGCGTAGAGGTCCAGGCGCGACAGGTCGGGGGCGAAGATGCGCAGCAGGCGTTCCTGGTCGGCGGGCTCGAGGCGGTAGTGCAGCCACAGGGCCTGGTCGGGCAGGGCGGCATCCAGCGCGTCCAGTTGCAATGGGCTGAACTGGTTGCGGTAGCGGTCGGAGCGTACGTCGGAGAGCTGCAGGCTTGCCTGTTCATCGAGCAGCACAGACCACCCGCCGCCTTGTTCGGCTGCAGCCGGAAGCAGGCAGAGCAGGGTCAGCAAGCTGACGATCAGGGCAGTGGCAATCCGAAGCCGACGCACGACGAGATCCTTTCTTGGCTGATAAGCCGGATAACAACTATGCGCGGCGTGCCGCGCCAAAGGCAAGGCCCCGATGGGGCCCTGTCGACGAGCCGCAGGCCGCGCGCCATGGCGCTGCGACCTGCGGGCCGCAGTTTACTGCTGGTGCTCACCGCGCTCGCGGGCGATGGCCCGGTAGCCGATGTCGGTGCGGTAGAAGCTACCGTTCCAGCTGACTTCCTTGGCCAGGCGGTAGGCCTGCTGCTGTGCATCGGCAACGGTGCTGCCCATGGCGGTGGCACACAGGACACGTCCGCCGTTGGTGGTCACCTGGCCATCCTTGAGCGCAGTACCGGCGTGGAACACCTTGCCTTCGATCTTGGCCGCAGCGTCCAGGCCGTTGATCAGGTCGCCCTTGGCGTAGTCGCCCGGGTAACCGCCAGCGGCCAGCACCACGCCCAGGCTCGGGCGCGGGTCCCACTGCGCTTCGACCTTGTCCAGGGCCTTGGCGAATGCGGCCTCGACCAACAGCACCAGGCTCGACTCCAGGCGCAGCATGACCGGTTGTGTCTCGGGGTCGCCGAAGCGGCAGTTGAACTCGATGACCTTCGGATTGCCTGCCTTGTCGATCATCAGGCCCGCATAGAGGAAGCCGGTGTAGACGTTGCCTTCCTCGGCCATGCCGCGCACGGTCGGCCAGATCACCTGGTCCATCACGCGCTGGTGCACCTCGGCGGTGACCACCGGGGCTGGCGAGTAGGCGCCCATGCCACCGGTGTTCGGGCCGGTATCTTTATCGCCGACACGTTTGTGGTCCTGGCTGGTGGCCATCGGCAGCACGTTGTGGCCATCGACCATGACGATGAAGCTGGCTTCCTCGCCGTCGAGGAACTCTTCGATCACCACGCGCGAACCGGCCTCACCGAAGGCGTTGCCGGCGAGCATGTCGCGCACGGCGTCTTCGGCTTCCTGCAGGGTCATGGCAACGATCACGCCCTTGCCTGCGGCCAGGCCGTCGGCCTTGATCACGATCGGTGCGCCTTTCTCGCGCAGGTAGGCCAGCGCCGGCTCGATCTCGGTGAAGTTCTGGTAGTCGGCGGTCGGGATCTTGTGGCGAGCCAGGAAATCCTTGGTGAAGGCCTTGGAACCTTCGAGCTGGGCCGCGCCCTTGGTCGGACCGAAGCAGTCCAGGCCACGGCTGCGGAACAGGTCGACCACACCGATGACCAGCGGCGCTTCAGGGCCGACGATGGTCAGGTCGACGTTCTTCTCGGCGAAATCGGCCAGTTGCTCCAGGGCGCAGACGTCGATGGCGACGTTCTCGCATTTGGCTTCGATGGCAGTACCGGCGTTGCCCGGGGCCACGAAGACTTTTTCGACGCGGGGGTCCTGGGCGACTTTCCAGGCCAGGGCGTGTTCACGACCGCCGCTGCCGATGATCAAAACTTTCATGTCAAAACCTCTGTCTAGCGGTGATCCCCGATCCTGTGGGAGCGGGTTTACCCGCGAATGCGGCGGTGAATCCAGCATCGCATTCGCGGGTAAACCCGCTCCCACAGGGGCCGGCGATCAGCCTGTCATCTGATTAATGGCGGAAGTGGCGCATACCGGTGAACACCATCGCGATACCGGCTTCGTCAGCGGCGGCGATGACTTCTGCATCACGCATCGAGCCACCTGGCTGGATCACGGCGCTGATGCCCACTTTAGCCGCGTTGTCGATGCCATCACGGAACGGGAAGAACGCGTCCGAAGCCATGACCGCACCCTGCACCTGCAGGCCAGCATGCTCAGCCTTGATTGCAGCGATGCGTGCGGAGTTGACGCGGCTCATCTGGCCGGCGCCGACACCGATGGTCTGGCGGTTCTTGGCGTAGACGATGGCGTTGGACTTGACGAACTTGGCGACTTTCCAGGCGAACACCAGGTCGTGGATCTCTTGCTCGGTCGGCGCGCGTTTGGTGACGACTTTCAGGTCTTCGGCCGCGATCATGCCGATATCGCGGCTTTGTACCAGCAGGCCACCGTTGACGCGCTTGAAGTCCCAACCGGCAGCGCGCTCGGCAGGCCATTCGCCACACTCGAGCAGGCGTACGTTCTGCTTGGCGGCGACCACGTCACGGGCGGCCTGGGAGATCTTCGGTGCGATGATCACTTCGACGAATTGGCGGTCGACGATGGCCTTGGCGGTTTCGCCGTCGAGTTCGCGGTTGAAGGCGATGATGCCGCCGAACGCCGACTCGGTGTCGGTGGCGTAGGCCAGGTCATAGGCCTTGCGAATGCCACCTTCGTTTTCCGGAACCACGGCCACGCCGCATGGGTTGGCGTGCTTGACGATGACGCAGGCCGGCTTGACGAAGCTCTTCACGCACTCCAGTGCGGCGTCGGTGTCGGCCACGTTGTTGAACGACAGCTCCTTGCCCTGCAGCTGTACGGCGGTGGAAATGCTGGCTTCGCCTTTTTTCTGCTCGACATAGAATGCCGCGCTCTGGTGCGGGTTCTCGCCGTAGCGCATTTCCTGGGCCTTGACGAACTGGCTGTTGAAGGTGCGCGGGAACTCGCTGCGGCCTTCGGTCGACAGGGTGTCCTTGGACTGGTCGATGCTGCCCATGTAGTTGGCGATCATGCCGTCGTAGGCGGCGGTGTGCTCGAAGGCCTTGAGCATCAGGTCGAAGCGCTGGGCGTAGGTCAGGCCGCCGGCCTTGAGGCCTTCGACGATGCCGGCGTAGTCGCTGGCGTTGACCACGATGGCGACGTCCTTGTGGTTCTTCGCCGCGGAGCGAACCATGGTCGGGCCGCCGATATCGATGTTCTCGATGGCGGTCGGCAGGTCGCAACCTGGCTTGCTGATGGTGGCTTCGAACGGATACAGGTTGACCGCGACCAGGTCGATCGGCTTGATGCCGTGCTCGTTCATGATGGCGTCGTCGGTGCCGCGACGGCCGAGGATGCCGCCGTGGATCTTCGGATGCAGGGTCTTGACCCGGCCGTCCATCATTTCGGCGAAGCCGGTGTAGTCGGCCACTTCCACCGCGTTCACGCCGTTGTCCTTGAGCAGCTTGTAGGTGCCGCCGGTGGACAGGATCTCGACACCGAGCTGTTGCAGCTCACGGGCGAACTCGAGGATACCGGTCTTGTCGGAGACGCTGATCAGGGCGCGGCGGATCGGCAGGCGGGTAGTCTGGTCGGTCATTTCGGATTCCATAACGCGGTGGAGTCAGCAAAAAAGGCGCCTCTTTCAACGGAGCCGCCTTTTCTGATTGGGATTCTGGCTTACAACAGGTCGTACTGTTTGAGCTTCTTGCGCAGGGTGCCGCGGTTGAGCCCGAGCATCTCGCTGGCCTTGGTCTGGTTGCCCTTGACGTGGTTCATCACGCTCTCGAGCAGCGGTGCCTCGACTTCCGAGAGCACCAGGTTGTACACGTCCGTGACGGTGGCGCCTTCCAGGTGGGCGAAGTAGTTGTGCAGTGCCTTCTCGACGCTGTCGCGCAGGGTCTGGCCCTCTTCGCTCGGCGTATTCAGGTGCTGCTTGAGGTTGGCGTTGTCGCTCACGGGCGTTGTTCCACTCACTAATGTCTCGGTCATCATCGTCATGCGGCCACCCCTTGTCCGTCCTCTGTCTCAAGGCTCTGTCGACGTTCGGCAAAAAATGCCCGAACGTTGGCGCACTGCGCTTGGGTCTCTTCCAAGGCATTGAACCGGGCGCGAAACTCCCTGCCGCCCGTGCGTGTTGCCAGGTACCAGCCCACGTGCTTGCGGGCGATACGTACGCCCATGACATCCCCATAGAAGGCATGCAGCGCGGCAAGGTGCTCCAGCAGAATGCGTTCAACTTCGTCCAGCCCGGGAGCCGGAAGATGTTCGCCTGTCCGCAGGTAATGCTCGATCTCGCGGAAGATCCACGGCCGCCCTTGGGCGGCACGGCCGATCAGCAGGCCGTCGGCCCCGGTGGCATCCAGCACCGCCCGGGCCTTTTCTGGCGACGTGATGTCGCCGTTGGCGAAAACCGGGATCGACACCGCCTGCTTGATCGCGGCGATGGTGTCGTACTCGGCTTCACCGGTGTACAGGTCGGCGCGTGTGCGGCCATGCACCGCCAGCGCCTGGATTCCGGCCTGTTCGGCGATCTTCGCCACGTTCAGGCCATTCTTGTTCGAGCGGTCCCATCCGGTGCGAATCTTCAGGGTGACCGGCACATCGACCGCACCGACCACCGCATCGAGGATTTCAGCGACCAGCGCTTCATCTCTCAATAAAGCAGAGCCTGCCGCTTTGTTGCAGACTTTTTTCGCCGGGCAACCCATGTTGATATCGATGATCTGGGCACCGGACTCGACGTTGGCCCGCGCTGCCGCGGCCAGCATCTGTGCATCGCCACCGGCGATCTGTACCGAGCGCGGCTCGGGATCGCCTTCGTGGATGCGGCGCAGGCGCGATTTGCGGCTGTTCCACAGGTTCATGTCGCTGGTGACCATTTCCGACACCACCATGCCCGCCCCCAGGCGTTTGCAAAGCGTGCGAAAAGGCTGGTCCGTGACCCCGGCCATGGGCGCGAGGATCAGGTTGTTCTGCAGTGTGTATGGGCCGATGCGTACCGCCGACATAGGTGTTCCCTGTTGTGGGGCCGGATCATTGGAGTTCGAAAAAGGGATGGCATGATACCCGCTCTCGGTGACCGGATAAAGATGGAGCTGGATAAAATCTGAGCAGTTGTGGGCTTATGACTTTTGCGCTGGTTGGCGCTCCCGCCGACCCGCCGGTCACTCCGGGGATCGGAAGCTCAGGCTGTAGTTCACCGCCTTCGGGCCTGGATCGAGGATGTCCAGGGCGATGTGGATCGGCGTCTGGCTGGGCATCTCGCCGCGCCCGGCCAGCTCGCCCGACAGGTACTCGCTGGGCTTGAACCGACGACTGGCGATCAACTGGCCATTGAGGTCGGCGAAACGCAGCTCCAGCAAGGGGAAGGGCTGGCTGAAAGAGGCGCGGTTGTAGATGATCGCGTCGACGATCAGCGCGCCCTTGAAGTCTGGATGGCTGCGCACCACCAGGTTGCTGCTCTTGATGCGTGCGATGTCGACCCGGGTGGGAACCTGGCAGCCGACGATCGGGCACAGTTGCTGGAACAGCGGCCGGTAACGGTCGTGCCGGGCCATTTCATCGAAGTGGTAGTAGACATACTGGAAGGCCAGCAGGCCAGCGGCGAGCAGCGCCAGGAAGCCCCAGAGCAGGCGCTTGCCCCAGTTCGGTGCGGGCTTTTGCCAGTCCAGTTGCAGCGGGTCGTCGACGACATCGACCAGTGGTTCCTTGCGCGCACGCGAGGGTTTGGCGGCCAGCACCGGCTCCAGCCGTTCGTCGCCTTCGGTGTCGTCGTCGTGGTCGTCGCGTGCCGACAGGCGCAGATTCGCGACATCGTCGTCCAGGGCCGAGAGGCCTTTTTCCGGAAGAGGCTCGTCGAGGGGCGACAGCCGCTCGTTGGCCGGTTCGTCGTGTTCGGCGGGCAGGCGGGCAGGGGCGTCTTCGTCGTCGAGTTCGAGCGCCTGTCCGAGGGTGGGTTCGGTGCGGTCCTGGGCTATCGGCTCCAGGTCGAGCGGCTCTTGCTCGACCTGGACCGGTGCAGGTGTGGGCTGCGGGTCGGGTTCGAGGCGGTCATCGGTTGCGGTGCCGAAGGGCTCGTCACCGTGCTGCTCGGGGTGTTGATCGTCACGTCGGGCCTGCAAGGATTCGTCGCGCTCGGCGCTTTGACGCTCGGGGCGAGGGCCGCGTCGCTCCAGGCGCGCAAGCTCCTGGTCCAGGTCCATGGCGTCCAGCGTGGCAGCCCAGTCGTCCTGGCTCGGCGCTGGGGGCTCGATCGCAGGCGCTGCTGGCGCAGCCGGCAACGGGGCTGCTGGCGCCGGTGCGGTGGCGACCGGCGGCGTCGTACCTTCCTGGCTTTGCTCGAGCAACTGCCGGGCGGCGTTGAATACCTGCAGGCACTGGCCGCAGCGCACCACCCCACGGGCCACGCTCAACTGGTGATACGTGACGCGAAAACGCGTCTGGCAATGCGGGCACTGGGTGACGAAACTGTCGGTCATGCGGCGATCCGGGGGTTGTGCAGGGTTTGAGTCTGGCGCTTTACGAACTGTAGCCTAGCGACGGCGGCCGCTGATGCGCACCCAGCCATCGCGGACGACGATCGGGTCGAGGTCGAAGTCGGCGGCATAGGCTGCGGCCACTTCCTCGCCTTGCTCGGCAAGAATACCCGACAGCGCCAGCAGGCCGCCGGGACGTACCAGGCCGGACAATTGCGGTGCCAGGGAGACCAGCGGGCCGGCCAGGATGTTGGCGACCAGCACGTCGGCCTGCATCGCCGGCATGTGCTCGGGCAGGTACAGCGCCAGCTTCTCGTCGGCGATGCCGTTGCGCTGGGCGTTGTCACGCGAGGCTTCGATGGCCTGTACGTCGATGTCGGTCCCCACCGCTTCGCGGGCGCCCAGCAGCAGGGCGGCAATGGCCAGGATGCCCGAGCCGCAGCCAAAGTCGAGCACCTGGGTGCCTTCGAGCGCCTGGCCATCGAGCCATTCCAGGCACAGGGCGGTGGTCGGGTGGGTGCCGGTGCCGAAGGCCAGGCCCGGGTCGAGCAGCAGGTTGACGGCGTCTTTCTCCGGGGCCTCGTGCCAGCTCGGCACGATCCACAGGCGCTGGCCGAAACGCATCGGCTGGAAACCGTCCATCCAGCTACGTTCCCAGTCCTGGTCCTCGATGACTTCGGCCTGGTGCTCGGGGAGGTCGGCACCGGTCAGCAGCTGCAGGTGGGCGAACACCGCTTCGGGTTCGGCATCGGCTTCGAACAAGGCCAGCAGATGCGTGTGCGACCACAGCGGGGTGGTGTTGAGGTCCGGTTCGAAGATTGGCTGGTCTTCGGCATCCATGAACGTGACCGAGACGGCGCCGACTTCGAGCAGGGCGTCTTCGTAGGTTTCGGCTTGTTCCGGGCTGATGGCCAGACGTACTTGCAGCCAGGGCATGGCGGGCACCTTTGGTAAATCGACAGGGGCAGCGGGAGCTGCGCGAAAGGGCGTCAGTTTACGCGAGTGCGGGGGGTTTGTGGATGTTTCACCGCCCCTGTCGCAGGGCAATGAAAAACCCCGGCACAGGGCCGGGGTTTCGTGCATCACGCTAACGCGATCACTCCTGGTTGGCCAGTTTGTGCTCGAGGTAGTGGATGTTGATGCCGCCCTTGCAGAAACCTTCATCACGCACCAGGTCGCGGTGCAGCGGGATGTTGGTCTTGATGCCGTCGACGACGATCTCGTCCAGGGCATTGCGCATGCGCGCCATGGCTTCGTCGCGGTCCTTGCCGTAGGTGATCAGCTTGCCGATCAGCGAGTCGTAGTTCGGCGGAACTGAATAGCCGCTGTACAGGTGCGAATCGACCCGCACGCCATTGCCACCCGGGGCATGGAAGTGCTTGACGGTGCCTGGGCTTGGAATGAACTTCTTCGGGTCTTCGGCGTTGATCCGGCACTCCAGCGAGTGACCGCGGATCACCACGTCTTCCTGGCGGAACGACAGCTTGTTGCCAGCGGCGATGCTGAGCATCTCCTTGACGATGTCGATGCCGGTGACCATCTCCGAGACCGGGTGCTCGACCTGGACGCGGGTGTTCATTTCGATGAAGTAGAAGCGACCGTTCTCGTACAGGAACTCGAAAGTACCTGCACCGCGGTAGCCGATCTCGATGCACGCATCGACGCAACGCTTGAAGACTTCCTGACGGGCCTTCTCGTCGATGCCGGGGGCCGGCGCTTCTTCCAGTACCTTCTGGTGACGGCGCTGCAGCGAGCAGTCGCGGTCGCCCAGGTGCACGGCGTTGCCCTGGCCATCGGACAGTACCTGGACTTCCACGTGACGTGGGTTGGTCAGGAACTTCTCCAGATAGACCATCGGGTTGCCGAACGCAGCACCGGCTTCGGTGCGGGTCAGCTTGGCCGAGGCGATCAGGTCTTCTTCCTTGTGCACCACGCGCATGCCGCGACCACCACCGCCACCGGCGGCCTTGATGATCACCGGATAGCCGACTTCACGGGCGATGGCCAGTGCAGTTTCTTCGTCTTCCGGCAGCGGGCCGTCGGAGCCCGGTACGGTCGGTACGCCCGACTTGATCATCGCGTCCTTGGCCGAAACCTTGTCGCCCATCAGGCGGATGGTGTCGGCTTTAGGGCCGATGAAGGCGAAACCGGATTTCTCCACCTGCTCGGCGAAGTCGGCGTTCTCGGCGAGGAAGCCGTAGCCTGGGTGGATGGCGGTGGCGCCAGTCACTTCGGCGGCAGCGATGATCGCCGGGATGTGCAGGTAGGATTCTTTCGACGATGCAGGGCCGATGCAGACCGATTCGTCTGCCAGACCCAGGTGCATCAGTTCGCGGTCAGCGGTGGAGTGGACCGCGACGGTCTTGATGCCCAGCTCTTTGCAGGCACGCAGGATCCGCAGGGCAATTTCCCCACGGTTGGCGATCAGGACTTTTTCGAGCTTCCCAGACATCGTTGGCTCTCCGCGATTCAAACGATGGTGAACAGCGGCTGGTCGAACTCAACCGGCTGACCGTCTTCCACCAGGATGGCGTCGATGACACCGCCGATATCGGCTTCGATGTGGTTCATCATCTTCATGGCTTCGACGATGCACAGGGTGTCGCCTTTCTTCACCGACTGACCGACTTCAGCGAAGTTCGGCGAGGTCGGCGATGGCTTGCGGTAGAAGGTGCCGACCATCGGCGAGCGGACCACGGTGCCTTTGAGGGCAGGTGCTGCAGCGGCTTCGGCAACCGGGGCCGCGGCGACAGGGGCAGCGGCAACGGGGGCGGCGACCGGAGCAGGCGCTGCGAAGTACTGGGCGCCGGCAGGTTGCTTGCTGTTACGGCTGATGCGAACGGACTCTTCGCCTTCCTTGATCTCCAGTTCGTCGATGCCGGACTCTTCCAGCAGTTCGATCAGCTTTTTGACTTTACGGATATCCATTAATCAGCAACTCCCAAGGTTCGGTCGGGGACGTAATTGTTAAAACGTATCGAAAACGTTTCTTCGTAGTGCTTCGAGGCCCCGGTCGAAGGACCGAGGCCTTGCGTCATCTGGGCTATGCGTTGGCAGCCAGGTGTTCCAGTGCAGACTCCAGGGCCAGCCGGTAACCGGTGGCGCCCAGGCCGCAGAGCACGCCCACTGCCACATCGGAGAAGTAGGAGTGATGACGGAACGGTTCACGCTTGTGCACGTTGGACAGGTGCACTTCGATGAATGGGATGCTCACTGCGAGCAATGCGTCACGTAATGCGACGCTGGTGTGGGTGAAAGCGGCCGGGTTGATCAGGATGAAGTCCACGCCTTCGTTGCGCGCAGCGTGAATGCGGTCGATCAGTTCGTACTCGGCATTGCTCTGCAGGTACTGCAAGTGGTGGCCGGCGGCGCGTGCGCGCTGCTCGAGGTCCTGGTTGATCTGGGCGAGGGTGACGGCGCCGTAGACTCCCGGCTCGCGGGTGCCGAGCAGGTTGAGGTTGGGGCCGTGCAGCACCAGTAGGGTGGCCATCTGCGGTTTCCTTGGTTTTGTAGGGCAATTCGACATAGCGCGGCGACTATGCCGCAAGAGACTAGCGAGTGTCCAGTTCCCTGCAATAGCCAGCACGATGACCGAGATTCGCGCAAAGTATGTGACCAGATGATGAGCTCTGGTCACTTCATCGGAGAAAGTTACCGGTGCGCGGGAAGTTATAGACCGAGTTTGCTGCGCGTGCCCGTGAGAATTTTCGCAAATTCGTCGGCGTTCACCTCGCCTACCACCCGATCAGCGGTCATTTCGCTGCCGTTTGCGGCAAAAAACAACAAGGCGGGTGGGCCGAACAGTTTGTAGCGGTCGAGCAGGGCGCGTTGTTCGGCGTTGCTCTCGGTGATGTCGAAGCGCAGCAGTTTGAACCCACTCAATCCTGGCTGGACCTGCGCCGCGTTGAGGACCTCATGCTCGATCACCTTGCAACTGATGCACCAGTCGGCGTACCAGTCCAGCAGCACCGGCTGGCCTGCGGCCTTGGCCTGGGCCAGTGCGGCGTCCAGGGCGGCAGGGGTGGTGAGGGTTTGCCACGCATCCGCCTGAGCGTTGGCGCTGGCGGGGGCCGAGGCGCTGACGCCGGGGCCTGGCAATGGACGCAGTGGATCGCCCTGACCGGCAAGTGCGCCATACCAGCACGCCAGTGCATAGACCAGGCAGAGCAGCCCCAGCAGTTGGGCCAGGCGTTGGCGCGGGGTCTTGACCACGAATTCCAGCGCCCCGAGGAACAGCGCCACGCCTGCCGACAACAGGCCGATCAGCAGCAGTGTCACCGGCCCCGGCAGCACGCGGCTGAGCAGGCCGAGCGCAACGCCCAGCAGCAGGACCCCGATCACGTTCTTCACCGTGTTCATCCACGCCCCGCTCTTGGGCAGCCAGGCGGCACCGCCGGTCGCCACCAGCAGCAGTGGCGCCCCCATGCCCAATCCGAGCGCGAACAGCTTCAGTGCGCCTCCCAGGGCATCGCCGCTGGCGCTGATATAGAGCAGGGCACCGGCCAGTGGCGCAGACACGCAGGGCGAGACCAGCAGGCTGGAAAGCACGCCCAGCACCGCAGCACCCAGCAGCGAACCGCCGCGGGTATTGCTCGCGACGCGGTCCAGGCGCTGGCTCAAGGCGTGCGGCAGCTTGAGTTCGAACAGGCCGAACATCGCCAGGGCGAACAGCACGAAGAACAGGGCGAAGGGCACCAGTACCCAGGCCGACTGCAAACGTGCCTGCAAGTTGAGGCTGGCACCGAACAGGCCCATCAGCGCACCGAGCGCGGCAAAGCTGGCAGCCATCGGCAGCACGTAGGCCAGCGACAGGCTGAAGCCACGCCAGCCACCCACCTGGCCGCGCAGCACCACGCCCGAGAGGATCGGCAGCATCGGCAGCACGCAGGGGGTGAAGGTCAGGCCCAGACCGGCCAGGAAGAACAGTAGCAAGGTCTGCCAGCTCCAGCGCTCGGCCGTGCTGGTGGACAGGGTGCTGCCTTCGCCGGGAATCGACAGTCGCGCAGTTTCCGGGGGATAGCACAAGCCCTTGTCGGCGCAGCCCTGGTAGCCGACCAGCAAGGTGAAGGCGCGCGGGTCGGTACGCGGCACCTCGATGTCGACGATGCCATGGTAGACCTCGACATCGCCGAAGAACTCGTCGTGCTTGGCTTCACCCTGGGGGATCCGTACGTTGCCGAGGGCGATGTCGGCTGGCTCGCTGCGGAACTGGAAGCGATGGCGATAGAGGTAGTAGCCCTCGGTGGCGACGAAGCGCAGCTTGATCGACTGGGCATCGGCGCTGATCAGGTCGAGCTTGAAGGCTTCGTGGACCGGCAGGAAGTCGGCGCTGTTGGACAGCGAGGCGGCACCGAGGGTGGCGCTGGGGCGGTTGTCGAGCAGGCCCGAGGCGAAGGCGGGGCTGGCCAGCAGCAGGAACAGCAGGAAGAACAGGCGGCGCATGGCGGACTCGCGAGGCGGAACGTGCCCGGCATGATAGCGGAGTTGGCTGGAGGCGGGGATGACAGGTGGTCGCAGGTTCGGCTGTTTGCAGGCCTGGCCCGGGTGGGAGCGGGCCCGCCCCC
>NZ_JABWRO010000065.1:0-30334 GCF_014268985.1 Pseudomonas sp. RW10S2
CAAAAAAAAAAAAAAACCCCCCGGCCAGGGCCGGGTTTTTCGGAGCGCTGAACGAATCAGGCCTTGAAGGTCTTGCCTTCGAACTGCTCGGCAACGAACTTCCAGTTGACCAGGTTCCAGAATGCCTCGACGTACTTGGGACGCAGGTTGCGGTAGTCGATGTAGTAGGCGTGTTCCCAGACGTCGCAGGTCAGCAGCGGGGTGTCGCCGCTGGTCAGCGGGTTGCCGGCGCCGATGGTGCTGGCCAGGGCCAGGGAACCGTCGGCCTTCTTCACCAGCCAGCCCCAGCCGGAGCCGAAGGTGCCGACCGAAGTCTTGGTGAACTCTTCCTTGAACTTGTCGAAGGAACCGAAGGCCGCGTTGATCGCATCAGCCAGGGCGCCAGTCGGCTGGCCACCAGCGTTCGGTGCCAGGCAGTTCCAGTAGAAGGTGTGGTTCCAGACTTGAGCGGCGTTGTTGAAGATGCCGCCCGAGGAAGTCTTGACGATTTCTTCCAGCGACTTGCCTTCGAATTCGGTGCCTGGGACCAGGTTGTTCAGGTTCACGACATAGGTGTTGTGGTGCTTGTCGTGGTGAAACTCCAGGGTTTCCTTGGAGATGTGCGGCTGCAGGGCATCGTGGGCGTAGGGCAGCGGCGGCAATTCAAAAGCCATGGTGGATCTCCTGATTCAGGTCTGTTTGCGGTTTGCGCAAGGCCGATCACGGGCGGCCCGATGAGCGTCGGCGAGTTTGTACTCTTTGCGACGCAAGGGCTGGATCATAGCACCAGCCCCCGCGCATAACCACGCAACAACTATAGGGAATAGAGGTTCCAGAGCGGTTGGGCCCTGGCGACCAGTGGGGAATCAGCCGAGGATCAACTGCGCGGCCACGGCGAACATCATCACCGCCACCATCAGGTCCAGCAGCCGCCAGGTCCCGGGGCGCGCGAGCCAGGGCGCAAGCCAGGCGGCACCCAGGGCCAGGGTGAAGAACCACACCAGCGATGCGCTCGCCGCCCCGGCGACATAGGCACCGGGCACCGTCTGCTGGGCGCCGAGCGAGCCGATCAGCAGCACGGTGTCCAGGTAGACGTGGGGGTTGAGCAAGGTCACCGCCAAGGCACTGAGCAGTACGGCCCGGCGTGAACGCAGGCCTTGGCCTTGCTGCTGTTCCAGGCTCTGCTTGGAGCAGGCCCGCTGCAGGGCCTTGGCACCGTACCAGATCAGGAACACCGCGCCTCCCCAGCGTGCGGCGGCCAGCAAGGTCGGGTTGTGGGCCAGCACCGTCGCCAGGCCGAACACTCCGGCCGCCACCAGGATCGCGTCGCACAATACACACAGCAGGGCCACTGGCAGGTGATGTTCGCGGCGCAGGCTCTGGGCCAGGACAAAGGCGTTCTGGGTGCCGATGGCCATGATCAGGCCGAAGGCCACCAGCATGCCGTTCAAGTAACTCTGCCACATAGCGGGAACACTCCACGGGCGCCACCTTTGAAGGGCGACGCGGATTCACAAAGAAGATGCTGGCCATTGTGGGGAAGGGCGCTGTATAAGAAAAACAAATAGCACTCATCCGGCATTAGGAAAATCGATGTTCGACTACAAGTTGCTCGCTGCCCTCGCGGCGGTGATCGAACAAGGCGGGTTCGAGCGCGCCGCCCAGGTGCTCGGGCTCTCCCAGTCGGCTATCTCGCAACGTATAAAGCTGCTGGAGGCACGTGTCGGCCAGCCAGTGCTGGTGCGTGCCACGCCACCGAGCCCGACCGATGTCGGGCGACAGTTGCTCAACCATGTACAACAGGTGCGCCTGCTCGAACGTGACCTGCAGCGCCAGGTGCCCGCGCTGGATGAAGAGGGCGTGCCCGAACGCCTGCGTATCGCCCTCAACGCTGACAGCCTGGCGACCTGGTGGGCCGGGGCGGTGGGGGATTTCTGTGCCGGGCAACGGTTGCTGCTGGACCTGGTGGTCGAAGACCAGGAAGTCGGCCTGCGGCGCATGCGTGCCGGCGAGGTGGCGGCTTGCCTGTGCGGTAGCGAGCGCCCGGTGGCAGGGGCGCGCAGCCAGCCGTTGGGGGCGATGCGGTATCGCGCGCTGGCCAGCCCGGCGTTCATGGCGCGGCATTTTCCGCAGGGGTTCGAGGTGGCGCGGCTGGCCCGCACACCGGCGGTGGTCTTTGGACCTGACGACTTCCTGCAGCACCGCTACCTGGCGTCATTGGGGATCGAGGATGGTTTTCTCCATCACCTGTGCCCGTCGTCCGAGGGTTTTCTGCGTCTGACCGAAGCCGGGCTCGGTTGGGGCCTGGTGCCCGAACTGCAGGCTCGCGAACAACTGGCCAGCGGCCAGTTGGTGGAAATCTGCAGCGATACGCCCATCGATGTACCGTTGTACTGGCATCATTGGCGCAATGGCGGGCAACTGCTCGCCCAACTGACAGAACACCTGCGCCAGGCGGCGCCAGGGTGGCTGGTGCCCTTGTAGGCACGGGCAGCGTCAACTGCATCTGTAATCTGGCAAGGCGGAGTCTTACATGCGAATTCTGGTCACCGGCGCGAGCGGCTTCATTGGCGGGCGCTTTGCGCGTTTTGCCCTGGAGCAGGGCCTGCAGGTGCGGGTCAACGGCCGCCGTGCCGAAGGCGTCGAGCATCTGGTCAAGCGCGGGGCGCAGTTCATTCCGGGCGACCTGGGCGATGCCGAGGTGGCGCGCCGGCTGTGCCAGGGCGTCGATGCCGTGGTGCATTGCGCGGGAGCGGTGGGCAACTGGGGGCGTTATCAGGATTTTCATCATGGCAACGTGGTGCTCACCGAGAACGTGGTCGAAGGTTGCCTGAAAGAACATGTGCGGCGCTTGGTGCACCTATCGTCGCCGTCGATCTATTTCACTGGGCGCTCGCGCCTGGACATCCGCGAGGACCAGGTGCCGCGGCGTTTTCACGATCACTATGCGCTGACCAAGCACCTGGCCGAGCAGAAAGTCTTCGGTGCCCAGGAGTTCGGCCTCGAAGTGCTCGCCCTGCGCCCGCGCTTCGTCACCGGCGCAGGGGATGCGAGCATCTTCCCGCGGCTGATGCGCATGCAGGGCAAGGGACGTCTGGCGATCATCGGCAACGGCCTGAACAAGGTCGACTTCACCAGTGTGCACAACCTCAACGAGGCGCTGCTCAGCGCCCTGTTCGCCGAAGAGCAGGCGCTGGGCCAGGCCTACAACATCAGCAACGGCCAGCCTTTGCCACTGTGGGATGTGGTCAACTACGTGATGCGCCAGATGCAGTTGCCCCAGGTCACCCGCTACCGCTCCTATCGCCTCGCCTACAGCCTCGCGGCGGTCAACGAGGCAGCCTGCATGCTCTGGCCCGGGCGGCCGCAACCCACCCTGACACGCACCGCGATGCAGGTGATGAGCAAGGATTTCACCCTCGACATCAGCCGCGCCCGGCATAATCTCGACTACCGCCCCAAGGTCAGCCTGTGGACGGCGCTGGATGAATTCTGCGGCTGGTGGAAGCACCTGCCGGGCCAACAGTGAACCTGTCGGGCAGGCGGTGGTCAGCAGTGCGCCATCCCGGCGGTTTATAATATGTCTCTTTGCTATTAGTGCGGTCGAACCTACCCATGCGCAACGATGCCCACGATGATTTCGATGATGTGCCGGTCCTGAGGGCGGGTACTCCCGATGATGACGAGCTGCTCCCGGCCCATGTGGCACGTGGTCGGCAGAAAGCCGCGCGGCAGACCAGCAATGGCCCTTTGTGGGCGTTGCTGGTGGCCTCGTTCATCGCCCTGGCCGGGCTTGGCTGGTGGAGCTTCCAGCAGATTTCGCTGATGGAGCAGCAACTGGTGGCCACTCAGGAGAGCTTTGCCCGCATCAGCGAGGAAGCCGCCGGCCGCCTGCAGGCGATCAGCGGCAAGGTCGATGCCAGCGAGTCGAACAGCAGCACTGGCAGCGAAGCCCTGAAACTGCAGATTCGCCAGTTGCAGGCCAGCCTTGCCGAGCAGGGCAAGCAGCAGGAAGGCGTTGCCGGTCAGGCCGGCGATCTGGGCAAGCGCCTGGAACAGGTGCTGGCCGATACCCGCGCGCAGCAGAAGGCAGTGACCGAGCTACAGACCCAGTTGCAGGCGCAGCTCAAGGCGGTGAACACCGAGCTTGCGGCACTCAAGTCGGGCCAGGTCGATGGCGGCAAGCTCGATGGCCAGCTCAAGAGCCTGAGCAGCGAGGTGGCAGCGGTGAAGAAGCAAGGCGCTGCGCTCGAGAGCCTGGAGCAGGATGTGCTGGTGCTCAAGAGCCAGGCGGACAATCGCCCGGCAACTGCCAGTGGTGCCTCGGTGCAGGAGTTCGATGCTTTCCGTGGCCAGACCACGCGCAGCCTCAACACCCTGCAGAGCCAGATCCAGAACCTGCAGCAGCAGATCAACGCGCGGCCGTGAAAATGTAGCGTTTCAGCGCGGGTTGCAACCTTTGCGCAGATAGTCTTCCAGCGGCAGGTTCGGTCGGAACGGCTCGAGGTTCCATTCGGGCTTGTCGTGGGCGATACGCATGTGGCAGACCATCTGTTGGGTCATGCCACCCTTGTCATTATTCACCCAGCGTTGGTCTGCGCTGAATTTGTCGCGCATTTCCCGGTCAGCCGCGTTTTCCGCCTCTTCTGACGGGTTCGCTTTCACCGCCCTGGCGCAATCGGTCGGCACCAGTCCCAGCGCCCACTCCTTTTTACCCGGGTTGACGTCGCTGCGCTCGAACCAGTGGCCGGATACGAAGTAACGCTCACAGATCACGTCGCCCAGCTTTGCCTGGGAAGCTTCGACATAGTTGAAAAGAGCATCGCGATCTGCTTCTGGCAGTGTCAGTGTGATGATCGGGACGAAGGTTCCGGTTGCCTTGTAGAACTGACGTTGATCTTGCTGTGCCTTGAGCAGCCCCTGTGGACTGTCGTGCAGGTAGAAAAACGCCTGGATCGGCAGGTGAGCAGTGGGAATTCCCTCCCAGGTCTTGCCCCGCAGTTCGTTGTTCTGCTCGCCTGGCAGAAGCCCTGTGGCCTCTACCCCAGCATTGAAGCCGTTCACGGCGACCAGGCCCATCCCGTTAGCTACCGAGAAACCGCACTGCTTGGCGGGGTCATTGCCATAGTTGGCAAGCCATCCCTTGGCTGTGGTGATGTCTTGCAGATGGCAGGCGCGGCTGCTTGCGCCTCCCTCCTGTGATTCCCCGCAACCGTGGTCTGAACGCGTCCGTCGTCCACCGTCGACTGGAAAGAAGCACAGTAGCTGCAGCGTCCGACTTTCTTTCGGTTGTTGTTCTGCCGGGTAAATGATGTAGCCGTTGGTGTCGTTCAAGGCCAGATGGCTGAAGGTGGCATCTTTTGCCAGATACGTGTAGGCCGTACCGCCATTCTCGCGCTCCTCTGGTGTCGGATCCCAGCTGTTCTCCTGATTCATGTGGGTCGTGCCCTTGAGTATCACGCCTGCGCACAGGAAGCGGGGTTTGTTGGTGCTGCCACAGTTCGGGGGGCTCTGCAGGTAGCGGACACTCAGGGCATGTGCCGTTTCCGGTCCTGGCGCCGCCAGTGCTGAGTGATTGAGAACCAGACTGGCTGCAAGCAGGCTCAGCCTAAATAGGACGGGAGGCAGGTACATGGCAGCTCCATTGCAGGGTTGATGACGCTGTCCGCGCGATTTCGCTATGACAAACAGTTGCTGTTTCATCGACCTTAGGCAAATACGTATATCTGAGCAACTGGTAAAAATGATAGTGGCGTGCGGGCACCTGTTAATTTTGTCAGGTGTGCAGTCTTCAAGTTGTTGCTAGATTGTCATTGCAACTTCGTACTCCGGGTCAGGCGTCAAGCGAGATACGGTTTCACCGTTTTTCTTGTTATTGCCAGTTTCGCTCGCGTTGGGAGTAGCAGGCCAAATTTCATCTCTTGTTAAACACTGAAGTTGCTCAGTTGTATCCTGGCAACATCATCCACTGTGCGACAGCGGCCGGGTCATCGTTTCGTCGGTGCCTCTAACTGGATTCGAAGTAACTCCAATTTTCGAGCACTCTGGAGCCTCGGCGGGGGCGCGCTTTCTTAAATTTTGGGGGATTTCATGAAGGGATCCAAACACGGGAAAGGTGCGTTCACCTACAACCCGGCAGATCAAGGA
Source organism: Pseudomonas sp. RW10S2 (assembly GCF_014268985.1). Classification (NCBI taxonomy): domain Bacteria; kingdom Pseudomonadati; phylum Pseudomonadota; class Gammaproteobacteria; order Pseudomonadales; family Pseudomonadaceae; genus Pseudomonas; species Pseudomonas sp. RW10S2. The sequence continues at coordinate 6,127 of NZ_JABWRO010000065.1, forward strand.
GTGACACCATGAAAGCTCTGGCATGGATAGCCGTAGTCGGCTCGCTACAGTTAGCGCTGGTTGCCTGTGTCCCCAACGGCAAAGAAACCGCAGTACCTGAGCAGGCCGTGCGTGCGGGCTTCGATGTACCCGCACCGGTGCTGGTCGAAGCGCGTGACAGGCAGATCGGCCTCGATAGCTTCAAAGATGAGCTCAGTGTGCATGTGGACTACCCGGCGATGGCTGCAGGGCATACCGTCGGGTTGCGCTGGCAAGGCAAGAAATCCAAGTATTTGCCGGTTCAGACCGTCAAGCAGGCAGGGCCTCTGGTGTTCAAGGTGCCCAGGGAACTGGTCGAGGAAGTTGTCGGTGGTACTGCGCGACTGACCTCCAGTGTCGGGGTAAATGGCTCGAACTTGATCATTTCCGACCCAATCGTTGTAACGGTGGTGAAGTCGTTGCCGTTCGACGTTCCTGCACCGAAGCTGCTCGGCATCGACAAGAACGGCGATTATCGTCCAGGCAGCGATGTCACGACGGTTGAAGTTGACTATCCCGGCATGAAAGTGGGTGACATGGTCGGACTTCGATGGAAAGGCCGCAAAACCCGCGATCTGTCGCTCAAGGAGGTCAAGAAAGTTGCGCCGGTGTCATTCGAGGTACCGTTCGATACGGTCAGCCTCTTTACTGGAAGTGCGGTGATCATCTCCGCCAGTGTGGGTGGAGACGGAAATCCGTTGCGTATTTCCCAGGCGCTCAGTGCGCGAATACTGGAACGGATGATGATTGAGGCGCCCACAGCCGAGCAAGCCTCGAAGGGTGAACTCGACCTCAATCTGATCATGGGCAGCACGACGATCAAGGTGGATGGCCAGCAGTTGCGCAAGGGCGATACCGTCGGAATGCGCTGGCAAGGAGGGGCGCGTCTGGACCTGCCCACGCAACGATTCGGCGGTACGGGAGATATCCGCTTCCAGATCGCCAAAGACGATGTTGCCAAGGACCTAGGCAAGACCGTGAGGCTCACTGCGAGCCTGGGGCGTGGCGGCAATCCGCTGGTGATTTCCGAGCCGCTGGATTTGAAGATCGTCAAGTCCGCACTTGCTCCCGGGGAGGTCGTCGCAGCACGCTTGAACGAGCGCTACCGCAAGGTACCTGCTGCCTGTGCCGGCAATACCCCGGCGTACTACTGCAGCGGTGTGCTGGCGCGGGGCACGTACAACGAGAATTTCGATCCTTGGAACCCGAGTCCGAACGCGGTGAAGCTGGGGGGCGTGTCGTTCACATACCTGCGCATGGACTCCCATGTCACCAGCCTCGCCATAAACAGTGGCTTCATCTTCAGCGACCAGGAAACCGCCATCGCTCAGAACAAGGCCCAGGAACTGCTCTGTATCTATCCCCATAACGCAGGCACTTCGAGTAATTACAAGCAGAACGGTTGTGGATCCCGACAGGGGCTTCTGGCTGCCGATCTGAGCTCCTGTGCTGCAAAAGGTATTACCACGGCAGCGCAGTGGATCACACATGCCTCTGGTATCGCCAACAGCACCTTGCAATGTTCGCTGAGCACACAGGTACCCTCGCAGTTCCTGGCCGCGTTGGAGGCGAAGGGCACACCGCTGAGAATTTCGAGTCCCTGGAACGAGGTTCTCGTGCGGACCTGGGCGCAGAATATCGGTGAGAAACTGCCTCTCGAGGCTTTCTTCTACTTTGCCAATGTGGCCGGAGCGGACGCGAGCGCCAAGACATACCAGACAAAATTCAAAGCTCGCACCAATCTTTGGGTTCCGGTGATCAGGCTGGATCAGACCCAGTATGGCAAGGGCAATCCCTTCGAATACCGGGCTGTGGATCAGGCGGTGCAGCCATGAAGGCCCATGGCAGGTGGCGGATGAGTCACGCAGAGTAAACCGCTTCGGCATTATTGCCTGTGGGTTCTGGCCACTAAGCGGACACCAGCAGAGGATGAGCGGGTGCAGCTCATCCTCTGCCCTGCATCACAGGCGCGGGTAGTCGATGTAACCCACAGGACCCTTGCCGTAGAAGGTTTCAGGGTGCGGCTCGTTCAGCGGCGCATCGGCGGCCAGACGCGCCGGCAGGTCGGGGTTGGCGATGAACGGGATGCCGAAGGCCACGGCATCGGCCTTGCCGCTGGCCAGTGCCGCGTTGGCGGTGGCCTTGGTGAAGCGTTCGTTGACGATGTAGGGGCCGCCGAACGCCTCTTTGATCAGCGGGCCGATGCTGTCGTCGCCTTCTTTTTCCCGCGAGCAGATGAAGGCGATGCCACGCTTGCCCAGTTCACGGGCAACGTAGGTGAAGGTCTCGGCGCGGTCGGCATCGCCCATGTCGTGGGCATCGGCCCGTGGTGCCAGGTGCACGCCGACGCGCTTGGGGCCCCAGACGTCGACCACCGCGTCGGTCACTTCCAGCAGCAGGCGGGCACGGTTTTCCAGCGAGCCGCCGTATTGGTCGGTGCGCTGGTTGGTGCTGCTCTGCAGGAACTGGTCGAGCAGGTAACCATTGGCGCCATGGATTTCCACGCCGTCGAAACCAGCAGCCTTGGCGTTCTCGGCACCGGTCCGGTAAGCCTCGACGAGGTCGGCGATTTCTTCGGTTTCCAGCGCGCGGGGTGTCGGGTAGTCGCTCAGCGGGCGCACCAGGCTGACGTGGCCTTTGGGCTGGATTGCGCTTGGCGCCACCGGCAGCTCACCGTTGAGGTACGACGGGTGGGAGATGCGCCCGACGTGCCACAGTTGCAGGAAGATGCGCCCGCCAGCGCCATGCACGGCCTGGGTCACGTTGTGCCAGCCGCGGACCTGGTCGTTGGACCAGATGCCGGGGGTGTCGGGATAGCCGACGCCCATCGGTGTGACCGAGGTGGCTTCGGTCAGGATCAGGCCAGCGCTGGCGCGCTGCACGTAGTACTCGGCCATCAGTGCGTTGGGCACGCGGCCCTCGTCGGCGCGGCAACGGGTCAGCGGGGCCATGATGATGCGGTTGGGGAGCTCGAGGTCGCCCAGGGTGATCGGATCGAAAAGCGTGGTCATGTCGAAAGCCTCGCGTAGGTCAGTTGGATGCAGCGGCCAGCTCGGCATCGTTGTCGCCGCGCTGGTTGAAAGTGATCAGGGTGACGATCAGCGCCAGGACAGCCAGGGCGCCTGCGGCCAGCGGTACGCTGGTCAGGCCCAGGCCGTGGGCGATGACGCTGCCGCCAACCCAGGCGCCCAGGGCGTTGCCCAGGTTGAAGGCGCCGATGTTCAGGGTCGAGACCAGGTTCGGCGCATCCTTGCCGTAGGTGACCACGTTGACCTGCAGCGCTGGAACGGCGGCGAAGGCGGCGGTGGCCCAGAGGAACAGGGTGATTTCGGCGGGCACCAGCGCGTTGCTGGTCCAGCTGAACAGGGTGGAGACCACTGCCATGGTGGCGAACACACCCACCAGGGTGGCCGCGAGGCGGCGATCGGCGAGCTTGCCTCCGATGATGTTACCCAGCGTCAGGCCCAGGCCGATCAGCACCAGGGTCCAGGTCACGCCGCGTGGCGATACGCCGGTCACATCACCGAGCAGTGGCGCAACGTAGGTGAACAGGGCGAACACCGAGGCCGAGAACAGCACGGTCATGCTCAGCGACAACCAGATCCGGGCGCCCTTGAGGGAGGCGAGTTCAGCGCGCATGTCGACCTTTTCGGCATCCTGCTGCAGCGGCAGGAAGCGGATCAGGCCGATCAATGCGATCACGCCGATGCCGGTCACGGCCCAGAAGGTCGAGCGCCAGCCGGCGACCTGGCCCAGGGCAGTGCCCAGTGGCACACCCAGCACGTTGGCCAGGGTCAGACCTGTGAACATCAGCGCTACGGCCGAGGCGCGGCGGTTGGCTGGCACCAGACTGGCCGCCACCACCGAGCCGATACCGAAGAAGGCACCGTGGCACAGGGCGGTGACCACGCGGGCGAACATCAGCAGGTTGTAGTCGCTGGCCACTGCACACAGCAGGTTGCCGACGATGAACACGCCCATCAGCACCACCAGCGCAGCCTTGCGTGGCAGGCGGGCGGTGGCCAGGGCCATGAACGGCGCGCCGATCGCCACGCCCAGGGCGTAGCCGGTCACCAGCCATCCGGCTCCGGGAATGCTCACACCCAGGTCGCGCGCCACATCGGGCAGCAGGCCCATGATGACGAACTCGGTGGTGCCGATGGCAAAGGCGCTCAGCGCCAGGATCAACAGTGAAAGGGGCATTGCAAGGTCCTTGTCAGAGCTCTTGGCTCATCTGCTCGAGGAAGGCCTGGATGGTGTCCTCGTTGCGCTTGAAGAAATGCCACTGCCCGACCTTCTGGCTGCTGATCAGGCCTGCGCGCTGCAAGGTGGCCAGGTGGGCAGAGACGGTCGACTGCGACAGGCCGCAGCGTTGATCGATCTGCCCGGCACAGACGCCGAATTCGGTGCTGTGGTGCTGGTCGGGGAATTGCGCCGCAGGGTCCTTCAGCCAGTTGAGGATGTCTCGGCGGACCGGATGGGCCAGGGCTTTTATTATTTCGTCGAGGTCGAGAGGCATGGTTGGGCTCGTGGTGTGTAGCGGTATATCGCGATGGGGCGAAATATAAATCGGTATTTCGCGATATACAAATATGAAGAGGTTCTGAGCTCAGCCGAAATCGCTATATCGCGTTATAACGATATACGCGGCGACAGTGCTAGACTTCCGCCATGAATTACCTCGCACACCTGCACCTTGGCGGCCCGGCGCCGCAGCAACTGCTCGGCAGCCTGTACGGCGATTTCGTCAAAGGCCCGCTCGAAGGGCGCTTTGCGCCTGAGCTGGAGGCGGCGATCCGGCTGCACCGACAGATCGATCGCTACACCGACAGCCATCCGCTGGTACTGGCGGCGCTGGCGCGCTTCCCGCAGGAGCGTCGGCGGTTTGCCGGGATCGTGCTCGACGTGTTCTTCGATCACTGCCTGGCACGGCATTGGGCGGATTACGCCGAGCAGCCGCTGGCGCAGTTTACCGACACCTTTTACCGGGTGCTGTTGGCCGAGCCGCAGTTGCCGGGGCGCTTGGCACGTATTGCGCCGTTCATGGCAGCGGATGACTGGCTGGGAGCCTATGGTGATTTCGCCACGCTGGAGCAAGTGTTCGGGGGGATCGCGCGGCGGCTGTCGAAGCCGCAGGGCATGAACGGGGTGATGGCGGAGCTGGAGCGGTTGTATGAGCCGTTGCTGGCGGATTTTCGTGAGTTCTACCCGCAGTTGCAGGTGTTTGCGGCGGCGGGGCGGTGAGGTTTTGCAGTGTTTGCCAGGGCCCTATCGCGGGGCAAGCCCGCTCCCACAGGTACCGAACTGATTTTAAGTACAGCGGGGTGCCTGTGGGAGCGGGCTTGCCCCGCGATAGGGCCGCTCGCCCCACCCCAGCAATCAGGCCGCTTTTGCCTGCCGACGCGGCACCGCCACCTCGACGTCCTCGACCCCGAACAAAGCCACCTGAATCGCCTGCTGCGCCATGAAGGCCAGCGCCGCACGTTCCTTGCCCTGGCTCTCCACCGGCGCCAGCAGGTGAATCACCACCTCCCCCCGCTCCCGGCCAAACAAGCGCATCAGGTGCGAAACCATGTCGTCATCGCCGATGAACGGTGCGATCGGGTCCGGTTCGCCGTTGCGCAGGTACTGGATCGCCACTGGCTGCACGGGTGTGTCCTGATCGATGGCGCCGGCCAGCAGGCGTCCGTGGAAGGTGCGCAGGGCGCGACCGTCGGTGGTGGTGCCTTCAGGGAAAATCAACAACGGTCGGGCCTGGCCCAGTTGCTCGCTGATCTGTTCGCGCAGACGCTGGGCATCACCCCCGCCACGGCGAATGAACAAGGTGCCGGCCTTCTGCGCCAGCCAGCCGGCCAACGGCCATTGGCGTACCTCGGCCTTGGACAGGAACGACAGCGGCGTGAGCATGCCCAGCAGGGGAATGTCGGTCCATGACACGTGGTTGCTGACCCACAGCATCGAGCGCTGTGGCAGTTCACCGACGACCCGCACGTCAAAGGGCAGGGCGCCGATCAGGCGTTTCATGAACAGGCAGGTCCAACGTTGCCGCCGCTCGATGGAGGCGTGCAGCCCCAAGCGTTCGCCCAAGGCGATGACGCTGGCCATGGCGATCCCCAGCAACAGCACCAGTACCAGGCGCAGGAGGCGGGCGCAGGCCCGCAGGCCCGGCATCAGACTGCCGCCTTGAAGTGGCGGGCGTAGCGCGGGCAGAGGTCATCGCGCTTGAGCAGGATGAACACGTCGGCGACCTGGAAGTCTTGGTCCCAGCAGGGCTCCCCACAGATCTTCGCCCCCAGGCGCATGTACGCCTTGAGCAACGGTGGCATCTCGGTGATGACGTTGTTCGGCAGGGCCAGGGTGGGGAGCGGTTTTTTCGGCTCGGCGCGCAGGTGCTCGGTGCACAGGTAGCGTTCGCGCAGGCGCTGCATGATCGCGTGGGCCTGGATGCCGCCGTCCTGCATGGGGATGCTGGCGCAGCCCATCAGGTAGCTGTAGCGGCCTTCGTTGAGCACTTCGGCAAGCTCGCCCCAGAGCACGGCGATGGTGCCGCCGTTGCGGTAGTCGGGATCGACGCAGGTGCGACCCAGTTCCAGGATCGGGCCTTGCAGTTGCAGCAGCCCGTGCAGGCTGAATTCTTCTTCGCTGTAGAAGCGGCCCAGGCTGCTGGCGGCCTGGTGGTCGAGCAGGCGGGTGGTGGCGACCAATTGGCCGGTGGCCAGGTCGCGCACACCGATGTGGCGGCAGTGGATATCGTAGTCATCCATGTCCAGGCCCAGTTCCGCGCCCTTGAGCTTGGCCTTGAATTCGGCGCTGAACACCTTGAAACGCAGGGCCTGTGCTTCCTGCAGGGCCGCGGCGCCGACCAGGCGTTCGGCTTGCAGACGGCGTTCAGTGCTGTTGTCGCCAGAGCGAGCGATCCGAGTCATTGCGAGTCTCCATAAGCCAGCCAAATAGGGTTGCGGCCGGTCGGCTTTGTTGTGCAAAGTCAGCCTAGGTAGGCGCGGTGTCACCTCCGTGAATCTTTGGTGATGCTTGCGTGACACCCCTCACGAGGAGCATTCGATGACCTGGTTGCAACGACTCAACGACCCGCTGCGCCAGGCGCTGGCGGCCACTCTGGGCGAGACCTATGCGGCCACGCTGGAGCGTCTGGGCGCAGTCACGCCGTTCGAACTGGCGGCGCTGGGTGGGCGCGCGATGGACACGCCGGGATTGGCCTTTCTGGTCGGTTACCAGGCCGCCTTGCGTGTGCTCTGGCCCAGCGCGCCTGCGGGGTTGGGGGCCTTGTGCGCCACCGAGCGACGCAGTGTGCGTCCGGCCGACATGCACACCCGTCTCGATGGGCTGCGGCTGAGTGGTCGCAAGGATTTCGTCACCGCCGGTCTCGACGCCGAATGGTTGCTGGTGGCGGCCCGCAGCGAAGCGCAGGGCGAGAGCGCGCGGCTGAGCCTGGCGGTGGTCTACCCCGGTGAGCCCGGCGTGACCCTCGAAGCGTTGCCGACCCTGCCGTTGATGCCTGAGGTCGGCCATGCCCGTGTCGAACTGAAGCACGCGGCCTGCGAGCTGCTGGCGGGTGATGGCTGGGAGGCCTATGTCAAACCGTTCCGCTCCCTCGAAGACCTCTATGTACTCACCGCGCTGCTCGGGTGGCTGCACGGCGTTGCCCAGGAGTGCACCTGGCCCCAGGTGTTGCGCCTGCGCCTGATTGGCCTGCTCGCTGCCTGTGCCGAGGCCAGCCGACAGTGCGCCGACAGCGTGGGCAGTCATCTGTTGCTGGCCGGCCTGTTCGCCCAGTTCCAGGCACTGCGTGGTGATATCGACGCGGCCCTGGCCAGCGGCCCCGGGCACTGGGCGCAACTTTGGCAGCGCGACCAGGGGCTGCTGGCACTGGCCGCCGCGACCCGGGAAAAACGCCTGGCCAAGGCCTGGGCTGCTGCAGGATTGTCATGAAGCCCAGGCATGCTCCGCCGATTGACCGCGCGTGAGGTATCGATGGGCAAACTGAAGGTGGTGCTGGGGATTCTCGGATTGATCGCCCTGCCGGTGTTCGCCGAGGAGTGGCCGGACAGCCAATGGCAGCAGGATCCGACGCGGTACGACTGGCAGGCTGTCGACGACTATGCCTTCGCGCTGCGCAACGATGTCGATCGCAGCGGTGTGCGCAGCGATGCACTGCTGATCATTCGTGACGGTCGCGTTCTGTACGAGCGCTACGCAGCGCCTACAGGCGTCGACACCCCGCACCTGACCTGGTCGATCAGCAAGAGCGTGCTGGCCACGTTGCTGGGCGTCGCCCGCGGCGAAGGGCGTTTCCAGCTCGATGATCCGGCCGCCCGTTACTACCCCGCCTTGCGTGAGCATCCGCAACTGCGCCTGGTCGACCTGCTGCACTGGGCCAGCGGCCTGGCCTGGCAGGAAGACTATGAATACGCGCCGCTCAAATCCTCGGTCGTGGCAATGCTCTATACCCGCGGGCGCAATGACATGGCGGCCTACACCGCTGGCATGGCCCAAGCCGAGCTGCCGGGGCAGCACTTTGCCTATTCCAGCGGCGACAGCAATCTGCTGGCCGCGGCGCTACGCGGCATGCTCGGGGCGGACCAGTACGCCGACTATCCCTGGCAGGCGCTGTTCACCCCGCTGGGTATCACGCATGCGGTGTGGGAGCGCGACGGTGTTGGCACCTATGTCGGCTCCTCCTACCTCTACCTCAGTGCCCGCGATCTTGCGCGCATCGGCCTGCTGATGCAGCGCGACGGGCGCTGGCGTGAGCAGCAACTGCTGCCTGCCGATTGGGTGGCCTTCAATCGCACCCTGTTCACCCATGCCGAGCCGGTGCCGGGCGATGCCAACCCCGGCGGGCACTGGTGGCTGAACCAGCCGCTGCCGGGCAACCCTCCGCCCTGGCCGGATGCCCCCACCGATACCTTCGCCGCCCTCGGTCACTGGGGCCAGGCGCTATATGTGCTGCCCACGCAGAAGCTGGTGATCGTACGCTACGGCGACGACCGCGACGGCAGCTACAGCCATAACGAACTGCTCAAGCGCGTGCTGGCCGTGCTGGCGAAGGCGGGTGCATGAAGCGGATCTTGCTGGTGTTGCTGCTGGTCCTGCTGGCCTGGGCATGGACCGAACGTCAGGCCCTGTCGGACTTTCCGAGCATTCTTTCGGCCTACTCGGCAAAGGAGTACTGCTCGTGCCGCTTCGTCATGGGTTTTGACGAGGCCTATTGCCGCGCCTATGTGAAGCAGTACCTGCCATTGGGGCGCCTGGAAGAGGACAGCCGCGCACGCAGCGTGCTCGCCGAAGGCCTAGGACGGCATAGCATGGCTGTCTGGCAGGGGCCGCGCGAGGGTTGTCGCTTGCTGCCGTGAAGGCCTGCGGGGTAAGGTTGTCGGCCTTGCTTCACGAGGTTTCACATGCCCACCTTGCTCCGCCTGCTACCTGCCCTGTTACTGGCCCTGTGCCTGCCTGCCCATGCCAACTGGCACCTGGACGGTGAGTCTTCGCGCCTGTCGTTCATCACCGGCAAGAACGGCGATACTGCCGAAGTGCACCGCTTCCTGGTATTGCACGGCACCATCGACCGCAAGGGTGTGGCTGGCTTGAGCATCGAGATGGATTCGGTGAGCAGTGGTATCCCGCTGCGTGACGAGCGCATGCGTGACACCCTGTTCGAGGTCGAGCGCTTCCCCGAAGCGACGGTCAAGGCCCAGCTCGACCTGCGCCCGATCAACGACCTTGCCAACGGTGCCCAACTGGAACTGCGCCTGCCGCTGACCGTGACGCTGCATGGCCAGTCCCACAGCTACAACGCCCTGCTGCTGGCCACCCGCCTCGATGAGCGGCGATTCCAGGTGGTGACCCTCGAGCCGCTGCTGTTGCGTGCCGAAGACTATGGCTTGCTGCCAGGGCTGGAACGCCTGCGCACCTTCGCCGGGCTCAAGTCCATCAACCCGTCGGTGCCGGTGAGCGCGGTGCTGATCTTCACCGCGCGCTGACATGCCAGGGCCGGTCTTCCCCTGGCGGGATGGCAACCAGTTCGAACTGCTGATCGACGGCCCCGAATTCTTTCCCCGCATGCTCATGGCCATCGTGCGCGCCGAGCGCCAGGTCGATCTGGAACTTTACCTGGTGGAGGCGGGGGCCTGTGCCGATGCGGTGGTCGAGGCCCTGGAGTCTGCGGCCGCGCGTGGCGTGCGCGTGCGTTGCCTGTTCGACGATTATGGCGCCCTGGCCTTCCCTTCGGCCTTGCGTCAGCGTTTGCAGGCCGCCGGAGCCGAACTGCGCCTATACAACCGTCTGCGCTGGCGCCGGGGCCTGCGCAACCTGTACCGCGATCACCGCAAGCTGCTGCTGGTGGACGAGCACTGGGCGGTGGTGGGTGGCACCGGCGTGACCGATGAATTCTGGACACCGGGCCAGGAGGCGAGCGAGTGGCATGAAGTGATGGTGCGTATGGAGGGACCGGTGGTGGCCGATTGGCAGCTGCTGTTCGACCGACAGTGGCACGCCAACCACCGTCGCACGGCCTGGCGCCCGCCGGAAAACTTCGGCCTGTCGCGCCTGCCGAAGATGCCGGCGCAGGGCGAGGGCCTGGGCCGGGTGGCCTACGCCGACGCGCGCCAGCACCGCGATATTCTGCATTCGCTGGTCCGTGCACTGAACAGTGGGCAGCGTCGCATCTGGCTGGCGACGCCGTATTTTCTGCCAACCTGGAGCGTGCGCCGGTCGCTGCGCCGGGCGGCGCAAAAGGGTATCGACGTGCGCTTGCTGCTCACGGGGCCACGCACCGACCACCCTTCGGTGCGTTACGCTGGCCATCGTTACTACCCGCGTTTGCTGCGCGCCGGGGTGCGGATCTTCGAGTACCAGCCATGTTTCCTGCACCTGAAGATGGCCGTGGTCGACGACTGGGTCAGCATTGGTTCGTGCAACTTCGACCACTGGAATCTGCGCTTCAACCTCGAAGCCAACGTCGAAGCCCTCGATCCGCCGCTGACTGCTGCGGTGCTGGCCAGTTTCACGCGGGACTTCGCCTTGAGCGAGGAGGTCGATCTGGATCACTGGAAGGCCCGGCCGCTGTGGCGGCGGGTGCAGCAGCGGATCTGGGGCTGGCTGGATCGGCTGGTGGTGAATCTGCTGGATCGTCGCAACTGAGACCTGCGCCGTATATCGTTCATCGACAAAGCGGACTATCGTGCAGTGATTGTTCCCTGCAAACGAAGGAGTGGATGCGATGACGGCGAAGAAGATTCTCATGCTGGTGGGCGACTACGTCGAAGACTATGAAGTGATGGTGCCGTTCCAGGCCTTGCAGATGGTTGGCCACACGGTGCACGCGGTGTGCCCTGAGAAGATCGCCGGGCAGACCGTGCGCACGGCCATTCACGACTTCGAGGGCGACCAGACCTACAGCGAGAAGCCTGGGCACAACTTCGCCCTCAACTTCGATTTCGTCCAGGTGCGTGCCGAGGGCTATGACGCGCTGCTGATCCCCGGTGGGCGGGCGCCGGAGTACCTGCGTCTGGACGAGCGGGTGCTGAAACTGGTCAAGGAGTTCGACCAGGCGGGCAAGCCGATCGCGGCGGTGTGCCATGGCGCACAGTTGCTGGCGGCGGCAGGGGTGCTCGAAGGGCGTGCGTGCAGCGCCTATCCTGCGTGCGCGCCTGAGGTGCGGTTGGCCGGGGGACGGTTCGTGGATATTGCCATCGACCAGGCGCATGTGGATGGCAATCTGGTGACGGCGCCCGCTTGGCCGGCGCATCCGGCCTGGTTGGCGGCGTTCCTCAAGGTGTTGGGGACGCGTATTGCCTGATCTGGCAGCGGTTCTGGAGAAATACCTGTCGCGCAGGGGAAAGGGCTCATGTCGCAGCCGATGATAGGGTTTCCCCTCAGGCCCGGCTTGGCCGGGCGCGACAGAACGACTGCTCCGCATGGAAATCCGCCTGCTTCACGGCGCTGCCATCGCGCCTTACATCGATGATATCGCTCGCCTGCGCCTGACGGTGGTCCGCGAGTTCCCCTATCTTTACGACAGCACGCCGGCGTACGAGGCTGACGGTCTTCGCCGCTATATCGACTCCGAGCGCAGCCTGGCGATCCTGGCGATGGACGAGGGGCGGGTGGTAGGCGTTTCCACCAGCATGCCGCTGGGCGACAAGCCTGAGGCTTTCCGCCAGCCGTTTTTCGAGCAGGGACGCGATCCGCGCACCGTCTATTATTTCGGCAAGTCGGTGCTGCTGCCGGCTTATCGCGGGCGAGGGCTGGGCGTGCGCTTTTTCATCGAGCGCGAATCTTATGCGCACAAGCTGGGTGGCTTTCATTACTGCGCATTCAGTGCCGTCGAACGGCCCAATGGCCATCCGCGCCGGCCAGAAGACTACAAGCCGCTACACGCCTTCTGGCGTAATCGAGGGTTTCTGCATCAGCCTTCGCTGCGTGCGTCGTGTGCGTGGCGGGATCTGGGCGAGCCGGATGAGTCGGACAAGACGCTGTCGTTCTGGCTCAAGGATCTGTTGCTGTGATCCTGTGCTGAAACAGCAGCGCCCCGTTCGCGGGCAAGCCCGCTCCTGCAAGGAGTGGGCTTGCCCGCGAACGGGGCGCCGTGATTACCGCAGTCTTACTTCACTTCAACAGCCAGGCTCTGGGCAATCTTGTTCTGCCACAGCGCAGGGCCGGTGATGTGCACCGACTCACCCTTGCTGTCCACCGCGACGGTGACCGGCATGTCCTTGACGTCGAACTCGTAGATCGCTTCCATGCCCAGCTCGGCGAAGGCCAGGACCTTCGACTTGCGGATGGCCTGGGCCACCAGGTACGCGGCGCCGCCAACGGCCATCAGGTACACGGCCTTGTTGTCCTTGATCGCCTCGATGGCGGTCGGGCCACGCTCGGATTTGCCGATCATGCCCAGCAGACCGGTCTGCTCGAGGATCTGGCGGGTGAACTTGTCCATCCGCGTGGCGGTGGTCGGGCCGGCTGGGCCGACCACTTCGTCACCGACCGGATCGACCGGGCCGACGTAGTAGATGAAGCGGCCTTTCAGATCCACCGGCAGCTCTTCGCCACGGTTGAGCATCTCGACCATGCGCTTGTGCGCAGCGTCGCGGCCAGTGAGCATCTTGCCGTTGAGCAGGATGGTCTCGCCCGGTTTCCAGCTGGCGACTTCTTCCGGGGTGATCTCGTCGAGGTTGACGCGACGCGCGCTCGGGCCGGCTTCCCAGACGATTTCCGGGTAGGCATCCAGCGACGGCGCTTCCAGCTCTGCCGGGCCGGAGCCGTCGAGCACGAAGTGGGCGTGACGGGTGGCGGCGCAGTTGGGGATCATGCACACCGGCAGCGAAGCGGCGTGGGTCGGGTAGTCCATGATCTTGACGTCGAGCACGGTGGTCAGGCCGCCCAGGCCCTGGGCGCCGATGCCCAGCTGGTTGACCTTCTCGAACAGCTCCAGGCGGATCTCTTCGATGCGGTTCTGCGGGCCGCGGGCTTTCAGTTCATGGATGTCGATGGATTCCATCAACACTTCCTTGGCCATGACCGCGGCTTTTTCGGCAGTACCGCCGATGCCAATGCCCAGCATGCCAGGCGGGCACCAGCCAGCGCCCATGGTCGGGACGGTCTTGAGCACCCAGTCGACGATCGAGTCGGACGGGTTGAGCATGGCCATCTTCGACTTGTTCTCCGAACCGCCGCCCTTGGCTGCGACGTCGACTTCGACCTTGTCGCCGGGCACGATGGAGTAGTGGATCACCGCCGGGGTGTTGTCCTTGGTGTTCTTGCGGGCACCGGCCGGGTCGGCCAGGATGGAGGCGCGCAGGACGTTTTCCGGCAGGTTGTAGGCGCGGCGCACGCCCTCGTTGATCATGTCGTCCAGGCTCATGGTCGCGCCGTCCCAGCGCACGTCCATGCCGACGCGCACGAACACGGTGACGATACCGGTGTCCTGGCAGATCGGGCGGTGGCCGGTGGCGCACATGCGCGAGTTGATCAGGATCTGGGCGATGGAGTCGCGGGCAGCGGGCGATTCTTCACGCAGATAGGCTTCGTGCATCGCCTGGATGAAATCGACGGGGTGGTAATACGAGATGAATTGCAGGGCGTCGGCAACGCTCTGAATCAGGTCGTCTTGCTTGATCACGGTCATGCAGCGCGCTCCTCTTAAAGACGGGAACATTCGTAAAGGCATCGACACCGCCGACCAGCGCGTCGAAAGGCCTTGCAAGGCGCACCGGCAGGTCAGGCCGGCACAAAAAGGGCGCGGCAGTATAGCGCGGCTGCCCGTGGGAAACACCTGCGCGTGGTCTGGACCTTGGTCTGCCGCTGCCAGGCATCGTTCTTGCTGGCGTTCTGTACAATGGCAACAGACTCCAGGAGACCTTTCGTACATGCCCGATCTTCGCGTGGGCGAGCGCCGCATCAGCGTTCCGACCGGCAGCAACCTGCTCGACGCCCTCAACGGCGTCGGCCTGAACGTGCCTTACAGTTGCCGGGCCGGCAGTTGCCACGCCTGCCTGGTACGGTGCGTCGATGGCGAGCCTGAGGATGCCTTGCCCGAGGCGCTGCAGGCCGACAAGCGCGAGCAGGGCTGGCGCCTGGCTTGCCAGTGCCGGGTGACGGCTGATCTGCAGGTTATGGTGTTCGATCCGCAGCGTGATGGTGTGCCGGCGCGGGTGTGCGCGCTGGACTGGGTCGGCGATGTGCTGCGCTTGCGACTGAAGCCTGCGCGGGCGTTGCGTTATCAGGCGGGGCAGCATGTGGTGCTGTGGCTGGGCACGGTGGCCCGACCTTACTCGCTGGCCAGCCTGCCGGGGGAGGATGATTTTCTCGAGTTCCATATCGACTGCCAGCGGCCGGGTGCGTTTTGCGATCTGGCTCGGGGCTTGAAGATCGGTGACTCGTTGAGTTTGGGAGAGTTCAGAGGGGGCGCGCTGCACTACGACCCCGACTGGCAGGACAGGCCGCTGTGGTTGCTGGCGGCAGGTACCGGCCTTGCCCCGCTGTGGGGTGTTGCGCGGGAGGCTTTGCGCCAAGGCCATCGGGCAGGAATAAAGGTCATGCATGTGGCACGCGATGATGCCGGGCACTACCTGCAACCCGCGCTGCAACAGACGCATGGCATCGATACCGAATACGTGCTGCAGGAGCATCTCGAGGAGGCGCTTGCGAGATTGCGTCCGACCTCTCGCCAGACCATCGCCTTGCTCTGCGGGTCGCCCGTGAGTGTCGAGCGCTTCGCTCGCAGATTGTTCATCGCCGGCGTGCCAAGAAACCAGGTGCTGGCTGACGTGTTCGTCGAGCATGCCTGACTCTCTGGCAGCACCATGCCCCATCGCGGGCAACCCAAAAAAAAGACCGCTCCTGAGAGCGGTCTTTTTTGCTGACCTGAAGTCGTTGCTACAACTCAGGCATCAACCGACCAGCGGATCACCCACGTGCAGGATCTTCATGCCGTTGGTGCCACCGATGGTGTGGTAGCTGTCACCCTTGGTCAGGATCACCCAGTCGCCCTGTTCGACCAGGCCACGCTTGAGCAGCTCGTCGACAGCCGCCTGGCTGACCTTGTCGGCCGGCAGCGAAGCCGGATCGAAGGCGATCGGGTAGACGCCGCGGAACATCGAGACGCGGGCCTGGGTCGCGCGGTGCGGCGACATGGCGAAGACCGGCACATGCGAGCGCAGGCGCGACATGATCAGCGGGGTGTAGCCGCTTTCGGTCAGGGCGATGATCGCCTTCACGCCAGGGAAGTGGTTGGCGGTGTACATCGCCGCCAGGGCGATGCTCTCGTCGCAGCGCTCGAAGGTGGTGTGCAGGCGATGGCTGGACTTCTGGTTGGTCGGGTGCTTTTCGGCGCCCAGGCAGATGCGCGCCATGGCTTGCACCGCTTCGATCGGGTACGAGCCGGCGGCGCTTTCGGCCGACAGCATCACCGCATCGGTGTTGTCCAGCACGGCGTTGGCCACGTCGGAGACTTCGGCGCGGGTCGGCATCGGGTTCTGGATCATCGACTCCATCATCTGGGTCGCAACGATCACCGCTTTATTGTTGCGGCGAGCGTGCTGGATGATCTTCTTCTGGATGCCGATCAGCTCGGCGTCGCCGATTTCCACGCCGAGGTCGCCACGGGCAACCATCACGGCGTCGGAAGCCGCGATCAGGCCGTCGAGGGTTTCGTCGTCGGCAACGGCTTCGGCACGCTCGATCTTGGCCACCAGCCAGGCGCTGCCGCCGGCTTCGTCACGCAGCTTGCGTGCGTATTCCATGTCCTTGGCGTCACGCGGGAAGGAGACGGCCAGGTAGTCCAAGTCCATTTCCGCGGCCAGTTTGATGTCGGCCTTGTCTTTTTCGGTCAGGGCCGGTGCAGTCAGGCCGCCACCTTTGCGGTTGATGCCCTTGTGGTCGGACAGTGGGCCACCGACGATCACCACGCAATGCAGCGCGTCGGCGGTAGCGGTTTCGACGCGCATGACCACGCGACCGTCGTCGAGCAGCAGCTCGTCACCTACACCGCAGTCCTTGACCAGGTCGGGGTAGTCGATGCCGACGATATCCTGGTTGCCTTCGGTGAGCGGGTGAGCGGTGGAGAAGGTGAACTTGTCACCGATCTTCAGTTCGATGCGCTTGTTGCTGAACTTGGCGATACGGATCTTCGGACCTTGCAGGTCGCCCAGCAGTGCGACGTGGCGGCCGTTCTTGGCGGCGATGTCGCGGATCAGGCGGGCGCGGGCCTTGTGCTCGTCCGGAGTGCCGTGGGAAAAGTTCAGACGTGCCACGTCCAGGCCGGCGAGGATCAGTTGTTCGATCACTTCCGGCGAGTTGCTGGCGGGGCCCAGGGTGGCCACGATTTTGGTACGGCGGATGGTCATGCACAGACTCCTATGTTGAAGCGCAGCGAAAGGCTACTCCTCAATTGCGCTGTAGTCATTGTTCCGTTGCACTACCTTGCAGGTTGGCGAGAGGGCGATTGCACCGTCGGCACCACCCTACAAGCAGGAGGTTGCAGGTAGACGCTCGGCGCCGCGCGTCAGCTGGATGAAGCGTGCATCGGCACGCTGAAGAAATCGGGGCGCAGGCCGATATACTGGCCATCAAAGGAGAATTCCCATGCGAGCCCTGATCGTGTTAACCATGGCGGCCAGTGTCGTCGGCTGCACCCGTTGGTCCATGGACCACCACCTGAACAATGCCTACCGCGCGTACGATCGTGGCGATTGCCAGCGGGTGATGCTGGAACTGTCGCAAGTCGATCGCACCAGCCGTGCCCGTCCGTTCATCCATCCGGAAGTGGCGATGCTGCGTGGCCAGTGCCTGGAGCGGCAGAAACTCTATGTCGATGCAGCGCAGACTTACCAGTTCCTGATCCAGCGCTACCCGCAGAACGAGTACGCCTACCGTGCCCAGGCGCGCCTGCAGACCCTGGAGCAGCTCGGCCATCTGCGCGGTGAGCCGGCGGTGACCAGCCCTGCGCCGACTACGCCTTTGCGTTAATACCAAGGTGACAATGATTTCATCCGGGCCGTCGCTCAGGCTAAGCTAGGCTGTAAAGTAGGTGTAACGCTCACCGCCAGTACCTGGTCTTCCTGGCATAAGGTACGGAGTATCATGTTCATCGAACGTCAGATCGACCGTCATCAACTGCCTTACGTGCTCAAGGTTTTCAACCGGTTGACCGATCAGGAGATTGGTTATCTGGGGAATGCCTCCGAGGATGGGCTCATGGTGATCAGCCAGCTCCCGATCATGGTCGGACCGGATTTCGATCTGCAGCTGCGTGTGCCGCTTGCAGGCGGGGGCCATCAGTTCATCAATCTCACCGCCAGTTGCCTGTGGAGCCGCGAGGACCAGACCCCGGGGCATTTTGATGCTGGCTTCATGCTATTGCAGGCGCCGCGCGAGTACGACGAGTTCGTGCGCTCGCTGCGCGACTTCTTCAGCTTCAAGCCGATGAACGAGTCGGCCTGAAGGCGTTCCTCCGGTAGACTCGTCCGCGAACTTTGTACAGGACGACACCGTGAGCTCCAGCATCTTCTGGCACGACTACGAAACCACCGGTATCAACCCGCGCTGCGACCGACCGCTGCAGGTTGCAGGCGTACGCACCGATTTCGAGCTCAACGAGATCGACGAACCGGTCAACCTGTATTGCCGCCCCTCCGACGATATCCTGCCGCACCCCGCCGCCTGCCTGGTGACGGGCATCACCCCTGAGCAACTGATGGCAAAAGGCTTGGGGGAAGCGGAGTTCATGACCCGGGTGCATGAACAGTTGTCGCGCCCCGGCACCTGTGGCGCAGGCTACAACACCTTGCGCTTCGATGATGAAGTCACCCGCTACAGCCTCTACCGCAACTTCTTCGATCCCTACGCCCGTGAGTGGCAGGGTGGCAACAGCCGCTGGGACTTGATCGACGTGATGCGTACCGCCTATGCCCTGCGCCCGGAAGGTATCGTCTGGCCGCAGCAGGACGGACGCACCAGCCTGCGCCTGGAGTTGCTGAGCAAGGCCAACAAGATCGATCACGGCCATGCTCACGAGGCATTGTCCGATGTCCGCGCCACCATCGCGTTAGCCCGCCTGGTTCGCCAACGCCAGCCCAAACTCTATGACTGGTTGTTCCAGTTGCGTAGCAAGCACAAGGTCATGGAGCAGATTCGCCTGCTTCAGCCACTGGTGCATATCTCCGGGCGTTTCTCCAGCGAGCGTAGTTACCTGGGGGTGGTATTGCCGTTGGCCTGGCACCCGCGTAATCGCAATGCACTGATTGTGTGCGACCTGCACATGGAAAACTCGCCTTTAATAAGGGAAAGTGCCGAGGTATTGCGTTCGCGTTTGTACACGCGGCGCGAGGAATTGGCTGACGGGGAATTGCCGGTTCCGCTGAAGTTGGTGCACATCAACAAATGTCCTGTGGTTGCGCCATTGAGCGTATTGCGCCCGGCCGATCAACAGCGACTGGGTCTTGATATGTCGCTTGTTCAGTCTCGAGCCGATCAATTGATTCAGCAGCAAGACGCTTGGCGGGACAAGCTGGAGAGCCTCTACAGCGCAGATGAGTTCGCACCCAGCGAAGATCCCGAGCAACAGTTGTACGAGGGATTTCTCGGGGATCGTGATCGTCGCTTGTGTGAACAAGTTCGTTTGAGCGATCCGCGACAGTTGGGGCAGGGGCACTGGATGTTCGATGATGCACGCATGCCTGAGCTATTGTTCCGCTACCGGGCGCGCAACTTTATCGACACCTTGAACGAACAGGAGCAACAACGCTGGCACCGCTTCTGCCAGCAGCGCCTGAGCGATCCGCGCCTGGGAGCGCCCAACACCCTGGGCGATTTCGAGCAGGCGGCGCAGGCCCGTCTGGTCGATACGGACGATGCCGGGCGGCAGGTCCTGGAGGCATGGCTTGCACATGTCCGTACACTGCGAACGCACTATGCGTTGGCAGAATAAATAAAAACGCCGGCGATGAGCCGGCGTTTTGCTGAAGCCTTAAGGCAGTTGCCGGGATCAGCCCAGCAGGGTTGCCCAGCTTTCAACCACGTCACCACCCCACTTGGCTTTCCATTCTTTCAGGGTCTTGTGGTTGCCGCCTTTGGTTTCAATCACTTCACCGTTGTGCGGGTTCTTGTATTGCTTGACCTTGCGAGCACGTTTGGTGCTGGTGGTCTTGGCGGCGCCACGGGGTGCCTTGCTCAGTTTGGATTCCGGGTCGAGCAGGGCAATCACGTCACGCAGCGACTTGGAGTATTCGCCCATCAGTGCGCGCAGTTTGCCTTCGAATTCCAGCTCTTTTTTCAGCTTGTCATCTTGCGACAGGTTGGCGAGGCGAGCTTGAAGTTCCTTGATGGCTTCTTCGGTGGCGCGGTATTCGTTGATCAGGGACATGGAGTGTTCCTTGGTGAATGTACAGAGAGACAGTGGGCCAATAATAGACAGGCAATACTCGCAAGTAAACAATTAATAAGGGGCTCAAATGTCAAATCATTTTGAAGCAACAATAACAGCGCTTCGGTAAAGAAAAATTTACATGTTGCGTCTCTGTGCCTCGTCAATCCTCATCCGCCTGCTTGCGGGTGCTCAGAGTCTGCATTGAGCTGCCACGCAGGAGCGCGCAGGCCAATGGTTACTGCCTTTTTCACGGCAGATGGCTAGAATGTGCGCCTTTGCGAAGTTTTCCGGAGTCTCATCCATGCGCACCTACCGTCTGACGATTGCCTGTCCCGACCGCGTCGGCATCGTGGCAAAAGTCAGTAACTTCCTGGCCTTGTACAACGGCTGGATCAACGAAGCCAGCCACCACTCCGACGAGCAGAGCGGGTGGTTCTTCATGCGCCATGAAATCCGCGCCCAATCCCTGCCATTCGGTATCGAGGCCTTCCGCGAGGCCTTCGCGCCGATCGCCGAAGAGTTCTCCATGAGCTGGAACATCACCGACTCGGCGCAGAAGAAGCGCGTGGTGCTGATGGCCAGCCGCGAGTCGCACTGCCTGGCCGACCTGCTGCACCGCTGGCACACCGATGAACTGGACTGTGATATCCCGTGCGTGATTTCCAACCACAACGACCTGCGCAGCATGGTCGAGTGGCACGGTATTCCGTTTTTCCACGTGCCGGTCGATCCGAAAGACAAGGCCCCGGCCTTCGCCGAAGTTTCGCGCCTGGTTGCCGAGCATGGCGCTGATGTAGTGGTACTGGCGCGCTACATGCAGATCCTGCCGCCACAGCTGTGCCAGGATTACGCCGGGCGTGTGATCAACATCCACCACAGCTTCCTGCCGTCGTTCGTCGGCGCCAAGCCCTACCACCAGGCTGCATTGCGTGGTGTGAAGCTGATCGGTGCCACCTGCCACTATGTCACCGAAGAACTGGACGCAGGTCCCATCATCGAGCAGGACGTGGTGCGTGTGAACCACGCCGACAGCATCGAGGACATGGTCCGCTTCGGTCGTGACGTGGAGAAGATGGTGCTGGCCCGCGGTCTGCGCTATCACCTGGAAGACCGCGTGCTGGTACACGGCAACAAGACCGTGGTCTTCGACTGACCGGAGCCTGCACAGATGGCCGATCCGCGTGACAAGGCTGGTGCCCAGCCACCGCCGACACTCGGTGAAGGCTGCCTGGCGCGCTACGACCCCGAGGCGTTGAGCGATGAAGACGGCACCGAGTTCGAAGGTGCCGCCGAGCTCTGGGAGCAGCTCAACCCGCCTGACGCCGCCAGCGCTCCAGCAACGGACGCGCCAGCAGACAGACGAACACCGGCCCCCCGGCGAGCAGATAGAAGTAATAAGTGACGGCGCGCCAGATCAGGATCGCCGCCGCTGCTGTCGAGCTGCCCACCAGTGGCGACAGCAGGGTCGCCGACGTCAGCTCGGCGGCCCCTGCGCCGCCTGGCAGCAGGCTGAACTGGCCGGCACTGAGCGAGAGCATCTGCACCAGGAAGCTCGGAATCCACGACAGCTCTACCCCCAGCCCCCTCAATACCAGATACAGCACGCTGTAGCGCAAGCTCCAGTGCGCGCAGGTGAGGGCGAATACCAGCGCCAGCGTGCGCTTGGGCAGGCGCCAGGTGTCGGCCAGTGCCCGGGTGAAGCGTAGCAGCGTGCGCGCCCAGCGCCGCCGACGGCCGGTCGACAAACCCAGGCATTGCAGCAGTCGACCGTTCCTGCGCATCACGCCACGCCGGTAGCGCAGCAGCACGACGATTGCCGCCAGCGCGCCACACAGCAAGGCGGCGCTGCCCAGCAGCATGCTTTCCTGGCTGCGACCCAGGCTGTGGAACAGGGCGTAGCCGGCGATTGCCAGCATGGCGCAGAAGAAGAACAGCAGGTCGTTCAACTGGTCCATGGCGAACACCGCGCCACTGCGGGCCGGGCCAATGCGTTCGCGGGCCAGCAGTGTCATCAGGGTCAAAGGACCTCCGCTACCGCCGGGGGTGGTGCAGATGGCGAACTCAGTCGCCATTACCACGCCCAGGCTGCGTACCCTGCCCAGTTGTGCACCCTGCTGGCCGAGCAGCAAGCGCAGGCGCACGGCGTTGATGATCCAGCACAGCAGGATCATGCCCAGCAGGGTCGCCATCAGCCCTGGGTCGAACGTCTGC
Organism: Pseudomonas sp. RW10S2; assembly: GCF_014268985.1. NCBI lineage: Bacteria > Pseudomonadati > Pseudomonadota > Gammaproteobacteria > Pseudomonadales > Pseudomonadaceae > Pseudomonas > Pseudomonas sp. RW10S2. The sequence continues at coordinate 28,241 of NZ_JABWRO010000065.1, forward strand.
AGGCGCGGCAGCAGTTGGCTGCCGCCCAGAATGCCCGGAACCAGCACCGCGAGCAGCAGCGTCAGCCCCAGCCAGGCGAGGCGGTTCATGGGCAGGTCCTGCGCTCCAGCCAGGCGGATTTGGTCAGAGGCTCACGCCCTTGCTCGATCAATTCACGCAGGGTGCGCAACCAATAGTTGCGTGCGCTGGCATGGCGCATATCCACCGGATGCAGGCCCAGGCGCAGGGTTTCGGCCTGGCGCCAGCGCCGGGCTTGCCAGTCACAGAGCACCCGTGACAGACCGCGGCGCCATGCACTGCGGGCGCTCCAGACCAGCCCGGGAGCTTCGATCGCGGTGAAGTCCGGCAGCCGATAAAGGTGCTGCGGTGTGCTGGTGTAGCGCAGCGGCAGGCCGCGCAGGGCCTGGCGGGTGCCTTCGCTCATCAGCCAGGCGGGCGCGACGAAGCCTGCGACTGGCCAGCCCTGGCGGGCGAACAGGGCCAGGCCAGCCTCCAGGCGTTGCAGGGCTTCGCGCTGCTCCAGCGCATAGAACTCGCCCTCATGGGTGTAGATCCGGCGCATGAAGTACTCGGCAGGCCCGCGTGGGGCAGGGCCATCGTCGGCGTGGTAGAAACCGTGCAGTGCCAGCTCGTCGCCGCGCGCCAGGCGCCTATCGAGGAGACGGCAGAAGTCCGGGGAGCGGGCCAATGCGTTGCGGTGGTGGAAGTCCGGGACCACCAGCCAGGTCATGGGCACGTCGCCCATTGCATCGACGGCTTCGACGAAGGGACGGTAGTCGGGCCAGGTTTCGGGCGCCACATCGTGCAGCACCAGCATCAGGCTACGCGAATCGGCGGGCGCTTCACGCATGGGCGCGTACCTGTGGCGACAGGCCAAGCACGGCCTGGTAGTGCAGCAACAGGCCATCGACCACGCTATCCCATGAGTAATGCTGCTCCACATGGCGACGGGCCTGGGCGCCTAGGGGGCGCACGCCGGCTTCGAAGATTTCGCGCACTGCCCCGGCCATTGCCTGGCTGTCGTTGGCCTGGCACAGGCGCCCGCACTGGTCGTTGACGATCTCGCCGAAAGCCCCGGCGCGCACGGCGACCACCGGTGTGGCGCTGGCCATGGCCTCGAGTATCACCAGGCCAAAGGTTTCCTGGTCACCGGCGTGCAGCAACAGGTCGGCACTGGCGAGCAGGCGGGCCACTTCATCAGCGGGGCAGAAGTGGTCGATCACGCTGACATTGTCCGGCACGTTGGCCGGCATGTTCGAGCCGACCAGCAACAGGTGGTAATGGCGACCCAGGTGGCCCATGCACTCGAGCAGCACTGGCAGGTTCTTCTCCCGCGAGCCGCGACCGGCGAAGACGAGCAGACGAGTGGTATCGGGAAGGCCGAGCTGGGCGCGCAGGTGCGGGTCGCGCCTGTCGGGGTGGAAGGTATTCAGGTCGACTCCCAGGGGCTGTACATGCACATCGCGCACGCCAAGACGGCGCAGTTTGTCGGCCATTACCTGGCTCGGCGCCAGCACCCGGTCGAAATTGCCGTAGAGCTTGCTGACATAGGCTTCGACATTGGGGGTGAACCAGTTGCCCATGCGGTTGCTGACCAGCAATGGCAGGTCGGAGTGATAGAAGCCGATCACCGGCACGTCCAGCTTGCGTCCCGCCTCAAGGGCGGCCCAGGCGGTGAGGTAGGGATCGCCAACCTCGATCAGGTCAGGCTTGAGATCGCGCAGCACGTTGCACCAGGGCGTCAGGCGTACCGGAAAACGGTAGCCCTTGCCGAACGGCAAGGGCGGGGCTGGCACCTGGTAGATGCCATTGGCATCACGGGCGCTGGGGCCGGGGATCAGAAGACTGTGGCGTACGCCGGGCATGGCGTCGAGGCGATGGTGTTTGGCATCAAGATAGGTCCGTACACCGCCGCTGGCCGGGGCGTAGAACATGGTGATGTCAGCGATGTGCACGATCAGCATCCCTCCGGGATCGTCTTCGGGTCTGTCATCCGGCGGTAACAGACCGACGGTGACGCGCCTAAAGGTTGACCTTTATGAAGGATAGTTTGTTCGATCGGGATTGGGCGGCGGGACGTCCTGGCTTGCCCGC
>NZ_JABWRO010000066.1:0-30132 GCF_014268985.1 Pseudomonas sp. RW10S2
GGTACTGACCTACAACGACTTCTCGAAAATCTTCGAATTGCGCTGGTAGTTGTACAGCGAAGCCCGCGCCGCCGGCAGGCGCTCCACGCCACTGGGCTGGAACCCGCGCTCGCGGAACCAGTGCGCCGTACGGGTCGTCAGCACGAACAGGGTATTGAGGCCCAACTGCCGCGCACGGGTCTCGATACGCTCGAGCAGATCGTCCCCCCGACCACCATGCCGGTACTCCGGATTCACCGCCAGACACGCCAGCTCGCCCGCCTCGGACTCGGCGATCGGATACAGCGCCGCACAGGCGATGATCATGCCGTCGCGCTCCACCACGCTGAACTGCTCGATCTCCCGCTCCAGCACCTCGCGCGAACGGCGCACCAGGATGCCCTGCTCTTCCAGCGGGCTGATCAGCTCCAGCAGGCCGCCGACATCCTCGATGGTCGCCTCGCGGACAATCTCGAACTGCTCCTGGGCTACCAGCGTGCCACCGCCGTCGCGGGTGAACAGCTCGGTGAGCAGCGCACCGTCCTCGGCATAGCTGACGATATGGCTGCGCGCCACGCCGCCCTTGCAGGCCTCGGCGGCAGCATCGAGCAGCTCGCCCTGGTAGTCGCTGCCCAGGCGCTGCAAGTGCGCCGGGACCTGCTGCGGCCGCAGCTCACGCACCAGCTTGCCTTTTTCGTCCAGCAGGCCCGGCTCGGCGCCGAACAGCAGCAACTTGTCGGCGCCCAGCTCGATGGCTGCGCGGGTGGCGACGTCTTCGCAGGCCAGGTTGAAGATCTCGCCCGTCGGCGAATAGCCCAGCGGCGACAGCAGCACGATGGAGCGCTCGTCGAGCAGGCGGCTGATGCCCTTGCGATCGATGCGCCGCACCTCGCCGGTGTGGTGGTAGTCGACACCCTCCAGCACGCCGATCGGCCGTGCAGTCACCAGGTTGCCGCAGGCCACGCGCAGGCGCGAGCCCTGCATGGGCGATGCGGCGATATCCATCGACAGGCGCGCTTCGATGGCCAGGCGCAGGGCGCCGACGGCGTCGATCACGCACTCCAGGGTCGCGGCGTCGGTGATGCGCAGGCCATGATGGTAGTGCGGGGTCAGGCCCCGGGCAGCCAGGCGGCTTTCGATCTGCGGGCGCGAACCGTGCACCAGCACCAGGCGCACGCCCAGGCTGTGGAGCAGCACCAGGTCGTGGACGATATTGCCGAAGTTGGGATGTTCGACGCCATCGCCGGGGAGCATGACCACGAAGGTGCAGTCGCGATGGGCATTGATGTACGGGGAGGCATGACGCAGCCAGTTGACGTATTCGGGCATGACAGGGCCTGTGGATAAGTGAACGAGACGGGTGAAGGCGCACAACGTTCGAAAGTCATCGTCGGAACAGGCTTGCGGTCACGCGCGGTCTCCTCTAGGCAGGAACGAATCAGGTCAGTGGACGTTTAGCTCAGGCAGTAGTGCCGGATAAGGTCACGCAATAGACGCACGGTAGGCTCGATTCGTGACATTTCAAGGTACTCACCCGGCTGATGGGCGCAAGCGATGTCGCCGGGGCCGAGCACGATGGTCTGGCAACCCAGCTGTTGAAGATAAGGCGCTTCGGTGCCAAAGGCCACCGCTTCGGCACGATGGCCGGTCAGACGCTCGGCCAGTTGCACCAGCTCGGCATCGGCGGTCTGCTCGAACGGCGGCACCTCGGGGAACAGCGGCGCATAGTCGATGCGCACTTCATGGCGCTCGGCCACGGGCGTCAGCTTCGCGCGGATCGCCGCACGCAGTTGCTCCACGTCCATCCCTGGCAACGGGCGCAGGTCGAACTCCAGGGCGCACTGGCCACAGATGCGATTGGGGTTGTCGCCGCCATGGATGCAGCCGAAGTTCATCGTCGGCGTGGGCACGGTGAATTGCGGATTGCGGTAGGTCTGCTGCCACTGCTGGCGCAGGCCCATCAGCTCGCCCATCACCGCGTGCATGGCCTCCAGGGCACTGTGGCCCAGGCTTGGATCCGACGAATGGCCGCTGCGCCCGAGAATATCGATGCGGTCCATGAGGATGCCCTTGTGCATGCGGATCGGCTTCAGCCCAGTGGGTTCGCCGATCACTGCCGCCCGGCCCAGCGGTTGCCCGGCTTCGGCCAGGGCGCGGGCACCGGACATCGAGCTTTCTTCATCGCAGGTGGCGAGGATCAGCAGCGGCTGCTTGAAATCGTGCTCCAGCAGAGGGATCACCGCCTCGATCACCAGGGCGAAGAAGCCCTTCATGTCGCAACTGCCCAGCCCGATCCAGCGGCCATCCACTTCGGTGAGTTTCAGCGGGTCGCTGCTCCACAACTGAGGATCGAACGGCACCGTATCGCTGTGGCCGGCCAGCACCAGGCCGCCCGGGCCGGTACCGCGGCTGGCGAGCAGGTTGAACTTGCCTGGAGTGATCTCCTGGATCTCGCAACGGAAACCCAGATCGCCCAGCCAGTTGGCGAGCAGGTCGATGACCTGACGGTTGGACTGGTCCAATGCGGCCTGGGTGCAGCTGACCGAGGGGGCGGCGATCAGGGCGGCGAACTGGTCTTTGAGCGATGGCAACGGCATGCACGGACTCCTCGTAAAGCATGGGGGTCATCATAGCAATGCCGTCCCTTGGCAGGGCAACTCCTGTAGACTCTCCGCCAACCACGCCTTCCTTCGAGCCAGCGATGCACAAAGAAACCGAACTCAAGCTCCGCGCCAGCCGCGAGACCCTTGCCGCCCTGCGCGAGCACCCCCTGCTGAAGAAGCGCAACAAGTCCGGCTGGCAGACCCGCGAACTGCTCAACCAGTACTTCGACACCCCCGACCGCGAGCTCTCTGCAGCCCGCGTCGCCCTGCGCCTGCGCCGCGACGGCGAGGTCATCATCCAGACCCTCAAATGCCGTGGGCAGAGCGTTGCCGGCCTGTCCGAGCGCAACGAGTACGAGTGGTACCTGGACAAGGTCAAGCTGGACCTGAAGAAACTCGACGCCAGCTGCTGGCCCGAGCAATTGGCCGAGCTGGACAAGAAAACCATCAAGCCATTGTTCACCACCGATTTCACCCGCGAATACGCCGAGATCTCCTGGGGTCGCGGCAAGGCCAAGGTGGTGATCGAAGCCGCGCTCGACCAAGGCTTCGTCATCGCCGGCAAACGCAAGGAAGAAATCTGCGAGCTCGAACTGGAGCTGCGTGAAGGCGCCCCTGAAGCTCTGCTGGAGCTGGCCGCCGAGCTGTCCGCCACGCTGGCCTTGATGCCCTGCGACATCAGCAAGGCCGAGCGGGGCTATCGTCTGCTCGATCCCGACAGCTACGAGCTGAGCCTGCCACACACCGAGCTGGACGCCGAAATGGCCGTGGACGACGCCTACACCGCGCTCGCCTGGCAACTGCTGGGCAGCAGCCAGCGCCTGGCCGAACAGTACCGTCATAACGGCCACTGGCGCCTGCTGCAGGAATGGATGCAGTGCCTGGCAGAGCTGCGCGCCCTCACCAGCAGCCTGGGCCAGGCCGCGCCACGGGCCACCACCCGTGACCTGCGCAGCCGCCTCGACGCCCTGCTCGAAGACTGGCGCCCACTGGTACAGGCCGGCAACGACGACGAAGACATCCGCCGCGCCGCACCCGAGCAGTTCGCCGAAGAGCTGGAAGACACGCGCTGGGGCCAGTTCTCACTGGAAACCTCGCGCTGGCTGCTGGCGCGCGCCTGGACCGTCGAGCGCAAGGGCCGCGGTGAGCGCCAGGGCAAGGCGCAACTGGCCAGCTGGCTGCACCACCAGCTGGGTGAAGAAGGCCGCGCGCTGAAGCTGCCGCTGTACACCCAGCGCCCGGAGGACCTGGGTGAACAGTTGCCGCGCATCGAGCAGTTGCTGACCTGGCTGCACCACGCCCGCCAGGTGCTGGAAGTGCCGCAACTGGACCGCCTGTACGGCGATCTGAAGAAGCTGCACGAACTGGCCGAGCAGCCGCTGGCCGAAGAGCAGTCGGGCGAGCTGTTCGAAGCCCGCATCGAGCAGGCCCGCGCCATCGACCAAAGCCGCGCCTGGAAGCACCTGCTCAAGGTGTAATACCGCATCAGCTGCTTCGCGGGTATATCGGGGCACCGAACCGATGTACCCGCGAAGGCCTCACCTCGATAGCGGCAGGCAGGTCGTGGACTTGATTTCCGACAGCGCCACGATCGAGTTCACTTCCTGTATCCCTGGTACGTTCGACAACTTCTCGAAGAAGAACCGCTCGTAGGCCTCGATGTCCGAGGTGACGATACGCAGCAGGAAGTCGACCGCCCCCATCAGCACATAACACTCCAGCACTTCCGGAAAGCCGCGGATCGCCTCGGTGAATTCGGTGAAGTTCGACCGCCCGTGCGCGTTGAGTTTCACCTCGGCGAAGATTTGCGTGTTCAGCCCGACCTTCTTGCGGTCCAGCAAGCTGACCTGGCCGCGAATCACCCCTTCATCCTTCAGGCGCTGTATCCGACGCCAGCACGGCGACTGCGACAGCCCGACACGTTCGGCGATCTGCGCGCTGGACAACGACGCATCCTCCTGCAGCAGTTCAAGGATGCGTCGGTCGTAGGCATCCAACTCGCTTTGCATGATCAATTCTCCAAAGCCTACCAATGCGACAATTGTTATTCGCCAAACTACAAAACCAGGTGAATCATAGCGAAGAAATGCCGGTTTCGACCTGCGAGAATTTCTCCACATCGAAGGAGACGCTCCATGAATGCACTCGAACGGCACACCCCTCAGCCCCGTAGCGACGCCTGGGCCGCCAGCGCCCTGCATTGCGAGGTCCGCTACCGCCTCGACATCGAGGCCGAGCCGGACAGCCTGTGCCGGGTACTCAACCTCTTCGCCCTGCAGTTCCTCACGCCGCACAGCGTGCAGGTGTGCCAGCGCGACGACCTGCTGGAGCTGGAGATCGGTATCGACGGCCTCAGTTGGCACCGCGCCGGGGTGATCGCGCAGAAGATGCGTAACCTGGTGTGTGTCGGCGAGGTCTTTCTGGAAAGCGTGCCGAAACTGTCTGAGGTGGCGGCGGGCTGACATCTGCCCCGCAAGATCCAGAAACGCCTTCGCCAAGGCACTGCCCCGCTGTGCAGCTACCCTTGCCTGGGCCTTTCAGCAGCCTCGGCAAGGACGCCGCCATGCACAACACTCAAGATGACAGCCTCGACCTCAAGCGCCTTCTCGACAGGCTGCTCGCCGAACATCGCCTGGCCCCCGGCGACGCCCTGCGTGCACTCGAACAGGCCCCCAGCCACCCTGGCCATCCACTCGAAATCCTTGCCAGCCTCGCCCTGAGCGACCGTCTGCGCCCCGGCCATACGCTGGACCTCGACACCCTTTGCCAATGGCTCGCCGACAGCGTCGGCCAACCCTTTCTGCGCCTGGACCCGTTGCAGGTCGATCTGGCCCACGTCGCCGGCCTGATCTCCCCCGCCTTCGCCCAGCGCCACGGCATCCTTGCCGTGGCCATGGACGCGACCGGTGTTACGGTGGCCAGCGCACAGCCTACCAACGCGAGTGGGAAGCCGACCTGAGCCGCAGCCTCGGCCAGCCGATTCGCCGGGTGCTGGCCAGTCCTGTACAACTGCGCCAGCTTGGCGACACGTTCCAGCGCCTGTCGCGATCCGTACAGGGCGCCCACCAGCAGCAGCGGGCAAGCCTGGGCGAACTTGAGCAGTTGCTGGAGCTCGGTGGGCGCGGCGGCGCCATCAGCGCCGACGATGCCCACATCGTGCATATCGTCGATTGGCTGCTGCAGTACGCCATCGAGCAGCGCGCCAGCGATATCCATCTCGAGCCGCAGCGCGACGAAGGCCGCCTGCGCTACCGTATCGACGGCCTGCTGCATACGGTCTACCTGTTTCCGGCCAGCGTGGTCCTGGCGCTGGTCAGCCGCCTCAAGCACCTGGGGCGCATGGATGTCGCCGAGAAACGCCGCCCACAGGATGGACGCCTGAAAAGCCGCCTGCCCGGCAACGCGCAGGTGGAGCTGCGCCTGTCGACCCTGCCGACACCGTTCGGCGAAAAACTGGTGTTGCGCCTCTTCGACCCCGAACAGCTGCACGAAGACTTGGAGCGCCTGGGGCTCGAAGGGATCTTGCTGGGTCAGTGGCACGCGCTGTTGGCAAAACGCCAGGGCATCATTCTGCTCACCGGCCCCACCGGCTCGGGCAAGACCAGCACGCTCTACGCCAGCCTCAAGCACCTGGCTACGCCACAGGTCAACCTGTGCACCATCGAAGATCCGATCGAGCGCCTGGAGCCCGGCTTCAATCAGTTGCAGGTCCAACCCAGCCTCGACCTCGGCTTTGCCAACGGCGTGCGCGCTCTGCTGCGCCAGGACCCGGACATCATCATGATCGGCGAGATACGCGACCGCGAAACCGCCCAGGTGGCGGTGCAAGCAGCGCTGACCGGACACCTGGTGCTATCGACCCTGCACACCAACGACGCCTGCAGCGCAATTACTCGCCTGCAGGAGCTGGGTGTGGCCGATTACCTGATAAAGGCCACGTTGATCGGCGTGATGGCCCAGCGCCTGGCACGCACCTTCTGCAGCGCCTGCAAGGGATGTCCTGGCACACGTGAAGCGGCGTGTCGCCTCTGTCGCGGCACCGGTTACCAGGGGCGCACCGGGCTGTTCGAACTGCTCGTGCTCGACGACGCCCTGCGAGCCCGGATTGGCCCGGGCAGCGACCTTGCCAGCCTGCGCCAGCAGGCTCTGGCACAGGGCATGCGCGAGCTGCGCCGCTGCGGTGAAGACCGGGTGGCCAGGGGCCTGACCAGCCTGGAAGAAGTCCTGCGGGTATGTGCCTGAGCGCCCGGCATACGCAGTGTGCAAAGGAACTTGCGGCCCGCGCGGCGATCCAAACTCGCATCACCCGCCCTCATCGTTCGAGGTAATTCACATGCGTTTCAAAACCGCCATTGCGGCTGCTGCCCTGCTGTCCCTGCCGATCGGCTCCGCCATGGCCGACGGCTTCTGGCGCAACGTCATTTCGTCCGGTGCGACCACCGGTTCCACCTACCTGACGTTCAAGGACCACAAGCTCGTCGCGGCCGCCCAGGACGATGCCGGCAGCTTCGTGGCGAGCGAAGGATCGATCCGCGGCCCTTACCTGGAAGCGGCGATGCGTCAGGTGCGCGCCGACAACCCTGGTGTCCAGGCCAGCGACATGGAACTGGCCAACGCAATCCTGGCCCGTAACCTCACCGCTCAGTAACCTGCACCCCACGCCCGCTGCGGGAGCGGGCTGCGCGCACAGACCCGCGCAGCACCGCCTCCACAGCAGGCCCGGGCTCAGCGATACGCGTCCACCGGCACGCAAGCACAGAACAGGTTGCGATCGCCGTACACGTTGTCCACCCGGTTCACCGCCGGCCAGTACTTGTGCAAGCGCACATGCGCACTGGGTGCGACCGCCTGTTCCAGACCATAGGGTCGATCCCAGGGCCCCAGTACATCGGCCAGCGTGTGCGGCGCATGCTTGAGCGGGTTATCGTCCGCCGGCCAGTTCCCCTCCTGCACCTGAGCGATCTCGTCACGGATCGCCAGCATCGCCTCGACGAAGCGATCCAGCTCCGCCTTCGACTCACTCTCGGTCGGCTCGACCATCAGCGTGCCCGGCACCGGGAACGACATGGTCGGCGCATGGAAGCCATAGTCCATCAGGCGCTTCGCCACGTCCTCCTCGGTGATCCCGGTCTGCGCCTTGAGCGGACGCAGGTCGAGGATGCATTCATGGGCGACCCGCTGGTTACGTCCGCGATAGAGCACCGGAAAGGCCCCCGCCAGGCGACTGGCCAGGTAGTTGGCGCTGAGGATCGCCACCTCGCTGGCATCGGCCAGTTGCGGCCCCATCAGGGCGATGTACATCCAGCTGATCGGCAAGATACTGGCACTGCCCCAGGGCGCTGCGCTGACAGCGCTGTTGTTCGGGTCCAGGCCCGCTACAGGCACCACCGGATGGCTGGCGACGAAAGGCTTCAGGTGCGCCCGCACCCCGATCGGCCCCATGCCCGGCCCACCACCGCCGTGAGGGATGCAGAAGGTCTTGTGCAGGTTCATGTGCGAGACGTCGGCACCGATATCCGCCGGGCGCGCCAGGCCCACCTGGGCGTTGAGGTTGGCGCCGTCCATGTACACCTGCCCGCCCTGTTGATGGACCACCTCGCAGATTTCGCGAATGCCCTCCTCGTACACCCCATGGGTCGAGGGGTAGGTGACCATCAGGCACGACAATCGATCCCCGGCTTGGCGCGCCTTGGCCTTGAGATCATCGAGGTCGACATTGCCCGCCTCGTCGCAGTCGACGATCACCACCTCCATGCCCGCCATCTGCGCCGACGCCGGGTTGGTGCCATGGGCCGACGACGGAATCAGGCACAGGGTGCGCTGCGGTTGATGACGGCTGCGGTGATAACGGGTGATGGCCATCAGCCCGGCATATTCACCCTGGGCGCCGGAGTTGGGCTGCATGCAGATCGCATCGAACCCGGTGATCGCGCACAGCCAAGCCTCCAGCTCGTCGATCATCGCCTTGTAGCCCTGCACCTGTGCGGCCGGTGCGAAGGGATGCAGCAGGGCGAAGCCAGGCCAGGTGATGGGGATCATCTCGCTGGTGGCGTTGAGCTTCATGGTGCACGAGCCCAGCGGGATCATCGACTGGTTCAGCGCCAGGTCCTTGTTCTCCAGCTGCTTGAGGTAACGCAGCATCTCGGTTTCGCTGTGGTGCAGGTTGAACACCGGGTGTTCGAGCAGCGGCGTGCTGCGCAGCAGAGTGTCCGGCACCGCCGGGGGCAGGGGCTGCTGGTCGAGGGTGGCGACGTCCAGACCATGGTCGACGCCAAGGAAGACGTCGAACAGCTTGAGTACCGTCGCTTCGTCACAGGTCTCGTCCAGGCTCACGCCCAGGTGCCCGCGCCCTAGGATGCGCAGGTTGATGCGCGCCTCTTCGGCACTTTCGATGATCGCGGCCTGGGTGCCGCCCACGTCAAGGGTGAGGGTGTCGAAGAAGTGCTGGTTGAGGCGCTTGATGCCCTTGGCCTGCAGCCCGGCCGCCAGGATCTGGGTCAGGCGCTGCACACGCTGGGCAATGCGCCGCAGGCCGTCGGGCCCATGGTAGACGGCGTAGAAGCCGGCGATATTGGCCAGCAACACCTGGGCGGTGCAGATGTTGGAGTTGGCCTTCTCGCGGCGGATGTGTTGCTCGCGGGTCTGCAGGGCCATGCGCAGGGCGGTGTTGCCACGGGCATCGCGGGACACGCCGATGATGCGCCCAGGCATCGCCCGCTTGTAGTCGTCACGACAGGCGAAATACGCCGCGTGAGGCCCGCCATAGCCCATCGGCACACCGAAGCGCTGGCTCGACCCAAGCACCACGTCGGCCCCGGTTTCGCCAGGCGGTGTCAGCACCACCAGGCTCAACAGGTCGGCGGCAACGCACGCCAGCGCCTGCTGACCGTGCAGGTGCTCGATCAGCGGCCGCAGGTCGCGGACCTCGCCATGGGTGTCGGGGTACTGCAGCAGCGCGCCGAACACCGAGTGCTTGCCGAGGTTTTCCAGCGAATCGACGATCAACTCGAAGCCGAAACCTTCGGCACGGGTTCGCAAGACCGAGAGCGTCTGGGGGTGGCAGTGCTCGTCGGCGAAGAACGCATTGCTCTTGCTGCGTGCAACCCGCTTGGCCAGGGCCATGGCCTCGGCGGCGGCCGTCGCCTCGTCGAGCAGCGACGCGTTGGCCAGCGGCAGGCCACTGAGGTCGATGATCATCTGCTGGAAGTTGAGCAGCGCCTCGAGGCGGCCCTGGGCGATCTCGGGCTGATAGGGTGTATAGGCCGTGTACCAACCAGGGTTTTCCAGCACGTTGCGCAGGATGACGGTTGGCGTGACGGTGCCGTGATAGCCCATGCCGATCAGGCTGGTCCACACCTGGTTCTGCCCGGCGTATCCGGCCAGCCTGGCCAGGGCCGCCTGCTCGTCGAGGGCGGGAGGCAGGTCAAGCGGGCGACCAAAGCGGATACCTGGCGGGACAGTCTGCTCGATCAGGGCATCGCGACTGGCAACGCCCAGGGCCGCGAGCATGGCGCTCTGCTCGCTGGCATCGGGGCCCAGATGGCGCTGCAGAAAAGGGTTGGGCACTTGCAGTTGCTGCAGGGATGGCGACTGGGACATGGCGATCTTCTCTTCCTGGACCAGTTCTCGTGGAGACTTACAAGTCTAGGAAGGGATCGACGATGTTGCGGAAAAACTTGCATCCAGGGCCGCATCGCAGCCCTGGTCCGATCAGGTCAACCGCCGACCCGGAAGCGATCCACTTCCTGGCGCAACTGCCCGGCCAGGCCCTCGAGCTCCTTGGCCGTGGCCGCCAGTTCATTGGCCACGTCGTGCTGCTCGCTGTTGGCCTGGGCGATGCTCTGCAGGTTACGGCTGAGCAGGTTCGCGGTGCTGCTCTGCTCCTGGGTCGCAGTGCTGATGGCCGTGAACTGCTCGCCCGCCGCGCGGCTCTGCTCGTCGATGCGCGCCAGTGCCTCGGCGACCTTGTCGTTGCGTTCCAGGCCTTCCTGCATCAGGCGATTGCCCTGCTCCAGGGTGCTGATGGCATGCCCGGTCTGCTGCTGGATACTGGCGATCATCCCGGAAATCTCGTCGGTGGCCTGACGCGTGCGCGCCGCCAGGCCACGCACTTCGTCGGCGACCACGGCGAAACCACGGCCCTGCTCGCCAGCGCGGGCCGCCTCGATGGCGGCGTTGAGCGCCAGCAAGTTGGTCTGCTCGGCAATCGCGGTGATGACCCCGACGATGCCGCCGATTTCCTGCGACCGTGCGCCCAGGCTGTCCATCACCGTGGCGGTGCCGCCCAGCGCCTCGGCGATCTGCTTGAGCGAGACGGACGCCTGGTCCATGGCGCTGCGGCCGATGCGCGTCTGCTGGGCGTTGTCCTGGGCCATGCGCTCGGTGCCGGCCATGTTCTCGGCGATGTTCATCGACGTGGCGCTGAACTCCTCGACGGCGCCAGCCATGCTGGTGATCTCGCCTGACTGCTGCTCCATGCCCTCGCAGGCACCGGACGAAAGCCCGGCCAGGGAGCGCGAGCGCGCGCTGACCTGCTCGGAAGCACTGCGAATGTGCTCGACCATGGTCGCCAGGGCATTCCCCATCTGGTTGAAGCTGCGCGCCAGTTGGCCAATCTCGTCTTCGCTGGTCACCGCCAGGCGCGCACTGAGATCACCCGCGCCCAGGGCTTCGGCCTGGCGCACCAGGTCGTCCAGCGGGCGCAGCTTGCGCCGCAGCAGCCAGAGCGTGGCGAGCACGGCCAGGACCATCGCCAGCAGGCTGCCGATCGCCAGGCGCAGGCCGACACTCCAGGTCACCTCGCGGATTTCCGCCTCGGGCATGCTCGCCACAACAGTCCACGGCCCCTCGGCAAAGGGTTCGACCACGCTGAACAGTTGCTGCTGGCCGTTGGTCCAGAAGCGGCCCTTGTCGCCCAGGCCGGCCACTGCGGCAACCGCAGCCTGCGGATCGGCCACGCCCGCAGGCGGCACCAGCCACTGCCCCTGGTTGTCGAGCAGCGCCAGCGAGCCGGTCTGGCCGATGCGGAAGCGCTTGAGATTGGCGAACTGCGCATTCTGCGCATCGGTGTAGTCGAAGCCGACGAACAGCACGGCGATCACCCGACCGCTGGCATCGCTCACCGGCACGTAGCGGGTCATGTAGTTGCGGTCGAACAGCAGCGCACGCCCTACATACATCTGCCCGGCGAGCAGCTTGGCGTAGGCCGGGTGCTGGCGATCCAGCTGCGTGCCGATGGCGCGGCTGCCGTCCTGCTTCTTGAGGTTGGTGGTGATGCGCACGAAGTCATCGCCGCTGCGCACGAACAGCGTCGCGATGCCGGCAGTCATCTGCTGGAATTCATCGACGACCCTGAAGTCGTTGTTCATCAGCTGGTCGCCCAGGTACAGGGCGGGCGTGGCCTGGCCGGCTACCTGCACGGTCTCGCCGGCATGCAGCGACAAGCCCGAGGCGAAACGGCGCTCGAACAGGCCACTCAGGCGCTGGGTGTTGTCCTTGAGCGAGCCGTGGAAGGTGTCGAGCTGGTCAGCCAGCAGCCGCGCTTCACTGGCCAGGTGTTGCTGGCGGGTGGCGAGGTTGGCGTCGTCCAGCGAGCGCAGGGCGAACAGGGTACTGCCGGTGATCACCAGCGCCAGCACGATGGCGAGGGCGATGCCGAGTTGCGAGGCAATCCGGGCACGGGGTCGAGACATTGCGAAGCTCCTGGCAAGAGGCCGGGATCGTCCTGATCACGCTGACCACCCGCTTCATATTGAACGGGAAATCGCGTCCTCTTCCGGGACGCTGGTGCTAATAGATCGGCGTCGCGGGGGAATACTTGAGTGTCGGACCGGGAAATGCGCAAACGTTTTCCATGCGGTGTGACCGTGGAATCGCAGCGCCTGCTTCGCGGGCAAGCCCGCTCCTACAAACTCACCAATACCACGACGCGGTGCTACTCACTGCCCCGCTGTGGCCTTCCAGCCACCACCCAGCGCCAGGAACACGCCGATCTGTCCCATCGCCACCTGGGTATTGGCTGCCGCCAGTTGCGCACGCACGTCGGTGTAGGCGCGGGTCGCCTGCAGGTCGGCGAGGAACGACTCGCGCCCGGCCTCATAGCGGCGATGGGTCTGGTCGGCCGCTTCCTGCGCCGAACGCTCGGCGTCGGCCAAGGCATCGCGACGGTCCAGCAGGGCGCTGTACTGCGCCAGGCGGGTCTGGGTTTCGCGGATGGCGTTGAGCACCACGCCATCGAAATGCGCCAGCGCGGCCTGGGTCGAGGCTTCGGCTTCGCGAATCCGGGCACGGGTGCCGTTGGTGGGGATGGCCCAGCTGATCTGCGGGCCGAAGCCCCAGCGGTTGGTCGAAGGCTCGCCGAGGTTATCAAGAATGCCGATGGTGCCGACCTGGGCGCCAATGCTGATGTTCGGATACAGGGCGCCGGTGGCCACGCCAATGGTCGCGGTGGCAGCCGCCAGTTGGCGCTCGGCCTGACGCACGTCGGGACGGCGCTTGAGCAGCGCCGCGCCATCGCCCACCGGAATCAGTTGGGCCAGATGCGGCAGCTCGGCGCACTCGGCGGTGCCAGGCGGCAACTGGTCGACCGGTTTGGCCAGCAATGCGGCGAGGGTATAGAGCCCAGCCTCGCGTTCTGCCTTGAAGCGCGGCAGCTCGGCGCGCAACGACTTGAACTGGGTCTGCGAGCGAGTGACGAGGGTCTCGTCGCCACGGCCGGCATCGCGCAGGCGCTGGTTCAACTGCACGCTCTGCTGCTGCAGGTCGAGCGATTCGCGGGCGATGTGGTACTCCTCATTGGCCGAGCACACCTGGGTGTAGGCCTTGACCACATCGGCCACCAGGGTGATGCGAGCGGTGTCGGCGGCTGCCTGCACCGCGTCGGCATTGGCCTTGGCAGCTTCGGTGCCGCGCTTGAAGGTGCCCCACAGGTCAAACTGGTACGAGGCGCTGAGAATCGCCTCGCCGATGTTGGCCACCGGGACTTTCTCCGGCAGCAGGAACGCTTCGCCGGACTCCTGCAGACGCTGGGCACCGGCCTTAGCGCCGCCGCTGAAGCCCCCCTGCGACTCGGCGACCTCGACCTGCGCGCGGGCCTTGGCGATGTTCGCCGCCGCCACGCGCAACTCGGTATTGGCGCTCAACGCCTGGCGCACCAGCGCATTGAGGCGCGGGTCCTGGTACAACTGCCACCAATCATCCGGCACCGGTGCCGACACCACGCTCGCGGCATCCTGGCGCAACGGGCCGTTCAGGTCGCTGCGCTGCACCGCGGCATCCTCGGGCACCTGGTAGTCGGGGCCGACCATGGCGCAGGCCCCCAGCGACAGCGCCAGCCCTGCCAGCATCAGGCGCTTCATGGCCGCGGGCCCTCGATGATCGACACTGTCGCGGTACGCCCGGCGATCATGCGGAAATCTGCCGGCACCTCATCGAAGGCGATGCGCACCGGGATCCGCTGGGCCAGGCGCACCCAGCTGAACGCCGGGTTGACGTTGGGCAACAGGTTGGCGCCACTGACGCGGTCACGGTCCTCGATCCCTGCCGACAGGCTTTCGACATGGCCGCGCAGGCGCGTGTCATCGCCCATCACGCGGATGTCCACGGCATCGCCGACATGGATGCCACTGAGCTTGGTTTCCTCGAAATAGCCATCGACATGGTACGAGGCACTGTCGACCACCGACAGCACTGGCCGGCCCGCCGTGACGAACTCATGGGCACGCGGGGCGCGGTCGTTGAGGTAGCCATCCACCGGGCTGCGCACCACCGAACGGTCGAGGTTGAGCTGGGCGGTATCGACCGCCACCTGTGCCTCGCTCACCGCCGAGCGGGCACGGGCCTCGCGCGACTGGCTCTCTTCGAGCTGCTCGGCCGCCACCAGGTTGCCCAGCTTGCGATTGCGCCGGGTTTCGCGGGCGGCCTGGGCCAGGGTTTCCTCGCGCTCGGCCAGGGTCGCCCGGGCCTGGCGCAAGGCCAGGCCGAAGCGGTCCTGGTCGATGGTGAACAGCACGTCACCACGCTTGACCACCTGGTTGTCGCGCACCTCGACCTTCTGGATAAGCCCGGACACATCCGGGGCGATCTGAATCACGTCGGCGCGGATATGGCCGTCGCGGGTCCAGGGGGCGAACATGTAGTACACGACCATCTGCCAGACCAGCACGGCCGCGAAGGTCACCACCAGCAATGTCAGGACCACACGGCCCAAGGTCAACAACGGTTTTTTCATGGCAGCATCAGGCTTCGGCAAAAGTGATCCACCGCACCCAGCAGTACGGCGTAGAGGGCAACGTTGAACAACGCCCGGTGCCAGACCAGGCGGTAGAAATGCAGGCGCACCAGCACAGCGTGCACGCCCAGGAACAGCAGGTAGGTGGCAAACATCATCACCAGCAGCGTGGGCAGGAACACCCCGCTGATATCCAGTTCACCGATCACAGCGGCGCTCCGTCGATTCCAGGTGGCAGTTGCGGTTGTTCGACCGGCTCGAGCATCACCTCGACGCCTGGCAACAGTGCCAGGCGCAAGCCGGCCAGGGCATGCAGCAGGTGGACACGGGGCTCGCCGCGCTCGTTCAGTTGGTCAGGCGCCAACGCCAGGCGTGCCCGCTCCATGTTGCGCAGCAGCGCTGCAGGTGCGTGCAAACGCTCGCCGGCACGCAGGCAGCTTGAGTAATGGCCGCCGACTTCTTCGATGACGGTCTGCAGGCGCTCACGGGCCTGCAGGCCCACACGCGGCATGTAGGCCAGCAGGTCGAGCAGGTTCAGGCCCACACGCAGGTCGCGCAGGGCGATGCCGCTGTCCTGGCCGGTCTGCGACAGGCGCGGCAGATGCTGCATCAGGCGATCGAGCATCTGCACGCCTACCTTGCGCTGTTCAGCCAAGGTCGCAGGCTCGGTCATCTCGACGATGTCGCGCCAGGCGAAGCGGGTCATGCGCTTGGCGGCTAGCTCCACACCGAACGGGCGCACCACCAGGGTCCAGATGAAGGCAAACAGCAGCCCCACCGGGCCTGCCAGGTTGGCATTGAGGAAGGTGAAGAAGTCGGCGTCGTAGGCGCCCTGGATGCTGATGAAGGTCGAGGTGTTGACGATGGTCAGCAGGGTGCCGAGGTAGAAGCGCGGCTGCACGGTGAGGGTGCCGACCACGATGAAGGGTACGGCGAATGCCAGCACCAGCATCGGGAAGTCGTGCAGGTTCGGCAGCACCAGGAACAGATAGACGCTGGAGAAGATTACCGACATCAGCGTCCAGAAGAAAAAGCGGTAGATCTGCGGCGCTGGGTCGTCCATCGCCGCAAAGAAGCTGCAGGCCACGGCGGCGAGGATCACGGCACTGGCGCCGTCGTTCCACCCCAGCCCGATCCACAGGCCACAGGCGACGACGATCGCGGTGACGGTGGAGAACACCGAATACAGCATCAGGCCGCGGTCGAAGAATGGCGTCAGGCGGCCCAGCCGCCAATGACGGTAGACCGCCCGCCAGGGCTTGGTGTCGTCCAGGCGCAGTGCATGCTGCAGGGTGCAGCAGTCCTGCCAGAGATCGAGCCATTCGCTGAGGCGGTAGAGGGCGTTGGACAGCAGCAGGGCGTGGCGCTGGTCGAGCGCATCGGCGCGCGGTTGCAGGCGGTCGATCTGCTCGTGCAGCGCGGTCCAGCGCGCGACCGAAGCGCTGTCGGCGGTGCCCTTGAGCCACTCGCGGGCCGATGCCAGCAGCGGCTGGACCTGTGCAAATTGCTCCGGCGCGCGACCTTCGAGGGCGACCAGCGCGTCGTCGAGGGCATCGATCACCGGCAGCAGGTGAATCATCCGGCCGCGCAGCTCGCGGGCGTTCTTCACGGTGTGCGGGCCGGCGCCTTCGTGGCCGAGCTGGCCGATCATCAGCTCCAGGCTGTTGAAGGTGGCAACCATCGAGCCGCGCAGGCCCGCGACCTTGTCGGCCACAGCTTCTCGGCTCAGGTACAGATCGCTGTAGCGGATCGCCTCGCCAAACCAGGTGCCCGTGGCGCCCATCACCACCGGCGCCAGACGACGCGGCCAGAATACCGCTCCCACCACGGCGGCGCAGACGATGCCAAGGCAGATTTCCTGGGCCCGCGAAGAGGCGACATCGAACACCGCGAGCGGGTTGTCGACCACGGCCAGGGCAATCATCGGCAAGGTGTAGCCGGCCAGCATCAGCATGTAGTTGTTGGCCGTGCGCAGGTTCAGCGAGAGAAACAGCAAGGTGCCGGTCCACAGGGCGATGGCAATGCTCAGCAACAAGGGCGACTGCACCAGCGGCGGCACCAGCAGCACCGCACCACCCGCACCGAGCAGCGTGCCGACCGCGCGGTACAGCGCCTTGGAACTGGTGGGGCCAACGAAGGGGCTGGAGACGATATAGACCGTGGCCATCGCCCAGTAGGGGCGCGGCAGTTGCATCAGCAAGGCGATGTACAGGGCAATCATCGACGCGGCGAAGGTACGCACGCCGTAGAACCAGTCGCGGGCAGGCGGCACTGAACTGAAGAAGCCGTTCACGCCGACGTCCCCTGTGCAGCGACTTCGAAGGCACGGATCACCCGCAGGGTCGCTTCCAGGTCGGCAGCCGAGATGCCATGCAACACCTCGCGACGCAGGCGCACCAGCTCGCGCTCGATGGATTCGGCCAGGGTACGTCCTTCGGCGGTCAGGCTCAGCGCCTTGGCGCGTCGGTCGAGCGGATCCTCGGTGCGGCACACCAGCCCGGCCTTGCACAGTTGGTCGAGCAGACGCACCAGCGACGGGCTTTCCAGGCCGGCGGCCTGGGCCACGGCCACCTGATGCACGCCATCGCCCAGGCGCACGATCATCAGCAACGGCACCGCGCAGGCCTCGGAGATGCCATAGCCGGTCAGCGCCGCATGGCAGATTCGTCGCCAGTGACGACCGGCAACGACCATGCCGCTGCTGACTTTCAGGTGCAGTGCATCGAGTGTCATATGGAGGAACCGAGGATATTCATAGTTTGCTAACTATCAATATACGCCCAGCCCTCCCCCCCTCGTCAACCGGGGGCGATGAACAGTGTGTTTACAGTCGGGATCGGCGGCGAGGCCTTCGCGGGCAAGCCCGCTCCCACGCGCCCGCGAAGGCCTCACCACCCCACCGGACTCAAGACTGAACCTGATCCTCCAGCTTCATGGTCAAGGCCAGGGTGCTGCCCAGTGCGATCGCCTGATCGCGCCACTCCAGGTAGCGCGCCCCATCGCGGCGACTGAAATGCACTGCCAGTTCCTCGGCCGCCTGCATCACCCCTGCCCCTGCCGCGAGCTCCAGCCAGTACAGCGCCGCCCGCGTATCCGGTTCGACATGCAGTCCATACAGCAGCCGGTAACCCACCTCGAACCGGCAACGTGCCTCGCCACGCTGGGCTCCGCGCAGGAACCACTGGTAAGCCTCGGCCAGGTCCACCTCCCAGTCCTGATCGGCATCGCAGACTTCTTCCTCGTACAGGTCGCCAAGGGCCGCGGCAGCGTGCGACAGCCCCCGCTCGAAAGCGTGCCGGTAATGCTCCGCAGCGGTGGCATAGCACACCGCCACGCCTTTGCCGAAATAGTGCTGCTGCCCCAGGTTGAACCAGGCTGCAGCATTGCCCTGCAACGCGGCCATGCGCAGCAGATGGCTGGCCAGCGCCGTGTCGGCGCGCCAGTAGCGGCCATTGAGCCAGATCCAGCCCAGGTCGTTGAGCACCGCGGCATTGCCCTCCAGTGCCTGGTGCCGCAGGTCGGTGTAGATCGCCTGCACATCCACTGCCTCGTCCAGACGGCTCACCAGCGCAGAGCGCTCACCCAGCACCGCCCACTGGGTGGGCATGCCGACGCCAGCGAACAGGCGCAGGTGTCGCCGTGGAATGGCTGGCGCAGGCACGATGCGCTCGGGCAGGAGACGGGCGAGCAGCGAATGGATATTGCTGGCAGCAGACATGTTCATCCTCATTGAACGTCCCACAGTTCCGACCTCGACTGTGATGAGGCGATTCTGCGCGACGACACGACGAAACCTGTCGCGAACGATTCACCTCGACGCAACCAAATCGCGGTTCCGCGATCTCAGCGCAAAGTAGCGAATTGCCATCTGCCGCGGTGCCCGCCATGCTAATGCCGCAAGCCTAGACAAGGACGTTACCCTTTGCCGTTCGCCACTACCCGCGCCACCCTCAGCCGCCAGTGGGCGCTGCTGCGTCAATTGCCCAGCCGTTCACCGGGAGTCACCAGCGCCGAACTGGTCTGGCGACTGCGCGATGTCGGCTTCAATGTCAGCAAGCGCACAGTCGAGCGCGACCTCAACGAGTTGTCGCTGATCTTCCCGCTGGAGCGCAATGACAAGAGCATTCCATTCGGCTGGCATTGGTCGGCCAGCGCCATGGGCGAGCCGCGTGGCAATTTTGACTTGCTGGACTACCTGCGCGGCGACCCGCAGCAGCCCCGCCAGGGCACGGGGCTGGAACTGCAGGCGTGGGTCAGCGATCAGCTGGCGCGACAGCTGCGAGAAGTGCCGTTGAGCGCGAACATGCAGTTGACGGCGCTGCAACATGGCCATCGATTGCGGGCGACGGTAGAAGACGGCTGGACGTTACGCTGGTGGGTATTGGGCCAGGGTGAGGCGGTGGTGGTCGAGCAGCCGGAGGCGCTGAGGGATGAGATTCGCAGGACGCTGAGTAATGCAGCAGCTCGATACATGGTCTGATGGCGCGCGAACCAGGCATCCGCGCTGCGAAACACGCGAGTGTGCCTGCGAATGACGCAGGCACAGGTGAGCTCGACAAGCGCCCACGGTTTACTCAAACTCGATGTTGGCGAGTACGCAGTCATCGCCGACCAGCTTGTATCCCGGCTCGCACGGCATACCTACGACAGGGGCAACACCTCGGGTAGTTGCACCACTCGGCGCATTGTGATTGTCGGCAAACGCGGTTGGGGCCAAGGCGGCGAGGCTCAGAGCAAGGGCTGTGATCAGTGATTTCATACGATTTTCTCCATACGTTGATTTACGTACCGCACGGGCATCGTAGAAAAGCTGCCGCCCCCTGATAACGAGGCATTGTTTCCCGAGGCCCAGAAACTGCTCCCACGCGGAACTACCTCTGCATCCCCCAACGCCGTACGGTCAACCGCTCGAGGGTATTGAACACCAGGCCCTCCACCAGCAAGCCGATCAGAATCACCACCGCCAGCCCGGCAAATACCTTGTCGGTGTACAGCTCGTTGCGGTTCTGGAAGATGTACCAGCCCAGCCCGCCCTTGCCGCTGCTGGCGCCGAACACCAGCTCGGCGGCGATCAGGGTGCGCCAGGCGAAGGCCCAGCCGATCTTCAGACCCGAGAGAATCGACGGCAATGCCGCCGGCACCAGGATGTGCAGCACCAGTCGCAACCCACGCAGGCCATAGTTGCGCCCGGCCATGCGCAGGGTCTCGGACACCCCGAGAAAGCCCGCGTAGGTGTTGAGCGCCAGTGCCCAGAGCACCGAATGCACCAGCACGAAGATCAGGCTGTTGTCGCCCAGGCCAAACCACAAGAGGGCCAGCGGCAACAGTGCGATGGCTGGCAGTGGGTTGAACATGGAGGTCAGGGTGCCGAGCAGGTCGCGGCCGAACTGGGTCGAGACCGCCAGGCTGGTCAAACCGAAGGCCAGTACGATCCCCAGCACATAGCCCTTGAGCAGCACCACCAGCGAGACGCCGACCTTGGCCGGCAGCTCGCCACTGGCCATGCCGTCCCAGAATGCCGCCGCCGTTTGCAGAAAGGTCGGCAGCAGCAGGTCGTTGGCGGTATAGCGCGCCACCGCCTCCCAGATCAGGGCGAGCAGTACAAGAATCACGGTCTTGCGCAACCAGGCCTGTTGCCACAGACGTTGGGCAAGCGGCAGATCGCGCTCCAGCGAAAGCCCTGGCAAAGGCTGCAGCGGCACTTCGTATTCCTGGCGTGCAGGTGTGGTCGTCATGCGCAGGCTCCTCCTGTCAGTAAGCGATGCGGATATCGTTGAAGCCCAGATCCGAGGCCTGCTCCGGCTCACCGGCTTCGTCGAACAGCAGGCGATGGATACGCCGGGCGCTGGCCTGGAAATCGCTGCCACCCAGGCTGCCCAGGTCGTATTGGTGGCTGTGCACCTCGGCCCGTACCCGTCCCGGATGCGGCGACAGCAAGAGGATGCGGTTGCCCACCACCAGCGCCTCCTCGATAGAGTGGGTGACAAACAGCAGCGTGAAGCGCACCTCTTCCCACAACAGCAGCAATTCTTCCTGCATCTTGCGCCGGGTCAGGGCGTCGAGCGCGGCGAAGGGCTCGTCCATCAGCAGCACCTTCGGCTGCGTGGCCAACGCGCGGGCAATCGCCACGCGCGCCTTCATACCGCCAGACAAGGTGTGTGGGTAGGCATCGGCGAAGGCGGCCAGGCCGACCTTCTCCAGATAGTGCAACGCCCGCGCCTCGGCTTCGGCGCGCTTGAGCTGGCCCGAGACCAGCAGCGGAAACATGACGTTCTGCTTGACCGTCTTCCACGGCGGCAACTGGTCGAACTCCTGGAACACGACGATGCGGTCAGGGCCTGGGCCCTTGACCGGCTGGCCCTGCAACAGGATCTGCCCTTCGCGCGGCTCGATGAAGCCGGCCACGGCCTTGAGCAAGGTCGACTTGCCGCACCCGGATGGGCCCAGCAGCACGAAGCGGTCGGCGCGATCGACTTCGAAGCTGACCTGGTGAGTGGCCCGCACCACGCGCTGCGCGGTGCGGTATTCGAGGCTGAGATTGTCCACCTTGAGCAGCGGTGGGGTGTCGACACGGCTCAGGTTGCTGACCGTGTGGCCTGGCAATGGGGCGGTCATGGTCGATCAGCTCCCTTGCAATGGGCGCTCATCCTGGAAGAAGTAGTCCTTCCACGACTCGGGCTTGTGCTTGATGGCGCCGACCCGGTAGAGGAATTCGGCCAGCGGGTAAGTGTTCTTCGGCGTGATGGTGAACTCGTACTGCGGGTTGTCGATCAGCTTGATCAACGCATCGCGATCGATCTTGGCCTTGGTCACGCGGATGTAGGTGTCGGCGGCTGCGGCCTTGTCTTTCTGGGCGAAGTCAGCGGCTTCGGCGAGCGCATCGATGAATGCCTTGTAGGTCTTGGGGTTGTCCTTGCGGAATTTCTCGGTGGCGAACAGCAGGGTCGGCGAGTTGGGGCCGAGCAGGTCATAGCTGTTGAGCACGATGTGCACGTTCTTGTTGGCCAGGGCCTGGTCCTGGAACGGCGGGTTGGAGAAATGCCCGTTGAGTTCGGTGCCGCCGGCCAGCAGCGCGGCTGTGGCATCCGGATGCGGCACGGCCAGGGTGTACTTGTCGAGGCGGTTGTACTCCTTGTCGCCCCACTGCTTGGCCGCCGCGTACTGCAGGAAGCGCGACTGCACCGAAACACCCACCGCCGGCACGGCGATACGGTCCTTCTCGGAAATGTCGGCGATGGTCTTCACATTGGGATTGCTGCTGACCAGGTAGTACGGGAAGTTGCCCAGCGAGGCCACGGCCTTGACGTTCTGCCGACCGTAGGTGCGATCCCAGACGGTCAGCAGCGGCCCGACGCCGGCGCCGGCGATGTCCACCGAGCCCGACAGCAACGCGTCGTTGATCGCCGCGCCGCCGGAAAGCTGCGCCCAGTCGACCTGAATGTCGATGCCCTGCTCCTTGCCGTGCTTCTCGATCAGTTGCTGGTCACGAACGACGTTGAGCAACAGGTACACGATGCCGAACTGCTCGGCGATACGGATCTTGCCTTCGGCCTGGGCCACCGCCGGCGCCGCGAGGCCGCCTACGATCAGGCTCGCGCCCAGGCCGATGCTGGCCGCCAGGCGGCTGATGGATTTACGCATGATGAGAGTCCTCAGTCGTCAGAACGGGGCATCGCCCTGGATGGTGGTGCGATAGAGCTTGCGGCGCAGGTGCGCGGGGCAGCCGGCAGCCAGGTGGATCAACGAACGGTTGTCCCAGAACACCATGTCGTGGGGCTGCCAGGCGTGACGGTAGATGTTCTGCTCGAGCACGCTCAGGGCGTAGAGCTGCTGCAGTACATCGCGGCTTTCGTCATCGGGCAGGCCGACGATGCGAGTGGTGAACCCCTCACTGACGAACAGCGCCTTGCGGCCGTTCTCCGGGTGAGTACGCACCACCGGGTGGATGACTTCGTTGACCTGGGCCAGTTGCTCGGCGGTCAGGGTCGGGCGCCAGTTGCCTTCGAACTTGGTTTCCGAATAACGGGCGGTATAGGAATGCGCGGCGCTGCGCCCTTCGATGACCTTGCGTAGCGCGTCGGGCACAGCGTCCCAGGCCTTGTGCATGTCGGCGAACAGGGTGTCGCCGCCCTCGCTGGGCAGCTCCTGGGCATGCAGCATCGAACCGAGGCTCGGCAGCTCTTTATAGGAGAGGTCCGAATGCCAGAACTTGCCGGCATCACCCAGGCCAATGTTGCGACCGTCTTCGATGATGTTGGAAACGATCAGGATTTCGGGGTGGTTTTCCAGCAGGAACTGCTTGAGCACATGAATCTGCAGCACGCCGAAACGGCGGCTGAAGGCGATCTGCTGTTCGGGGGTGATGCGCTGGTCGCGGAACACCAGGACATGGTGGTCGAGGTGGGCGCGATGGATGCGGTTGAAGTCCTCGGCGTTGACCGGCCGGGACAGGTCCAGCCCGATGATCTCGGCACCGACGGCACCGGAGAAGGGGCGGATTTCGAAGCGTTGCGGCTGTGCGCTGTCGATGGACGACAAGGCGTTCGAGGCGGCTGACATTGTTCACTCCCACGCAGTGCGCGACTTCCAGGGGCGCGCATCGATTCAGAAACGCACGGGGATTTCCCGTGTGGGTTCGAGTCGTGCGGCGCGCCGATTGGTCGGCAGGTACGCAGTAGGAGCGACTATAAAGTCATAAGAATGGAAATTTAAATATCTTTAGCGAATATGCATATACGGGCTGCGATGGCCTGGTGGAAAAACTGCGGGAGTTTCTGTGTAGGAGCGGCGGTTCGGCGCCCCGACTTGTCCCGCGAACACGGGCGTAGCCCGTGCCAGGCAGCGCGGTGTCTTTTTCGCGGGCAAGCCCGCTCCTACAGGGACCACCGGGCCGGGTCGTGATCAGCGCTCGCGCAGCGCCTCGGAGCGGGCCTTGATGATTGGTTTGAGCAGGTAGCTCATGATGGTCTTCTTGCCGGTGAGGATATCCACCGTGGCGACCATGCCCGGGATGATCAGCAGCGGCTTCTCATCCGAGCCCAGATGGCTCTTCTCGGTGCGCAGCTTGATCAGGTAATAGGTGGTCTTCTTGTCTTCATCGGTGATGGTGTCGGCACCGATTTGCTCGAGCTTGGCCTTCAGGCCGCCATAGATGGTGTAGTCGTAGGCGGTGAACTTGACCGTGGCCTCCTGCCCCGGGTGCAGGAAGGCAATATCCTTGGGCAGGATCTTCGCTTCCACCACCAAGGTGTCGTCCAGCGGCACGATCTCGATGATGTCGCTGCCCGGCTGGATCACGCCGCCGATGGTGTTCACCAGCAGTTGCTTGACGATACCGCGCACCGGCGATGTGACCATTGTGCGGTTGACCCGGTCATCCAGCGCCTTGCTGGTGGCCGTGGCCTTGTTCAGCTCGGTGCGAGCCTCGTTGAGCTGGGTGAGGGCCTCGCTGCGGAACTTGCCGCGGGTTTCCTCGATCTTGCTCTGCACTTCCTTGATCGCCGCCTCGGCGCGGGGAATGGCCAGGGCGGTAGAGTCCATCTGGCCACGGTTCTCGACTTCGGCGCGACGCAGGCGCAGCACCTCGACCTGCGAGATCGCGCCCTGGGCCACCAGCGGCTCGGACATGGAGATTTCCTGGCGCAGCAACTGCAGGCTGTTGGCGTACTGGGCGCGCTTGGAGTTGAACTCGCGCAGTTCCTGCTGCTTCTGCACCAGTTGCTGCTCCAGGCCACTGATTTCATCCTGCAGTTGCTGGCGGCGGCTCTGGTACAGCGACTGCTCGCTGGCTGCCTGGCTCGGCGCGGCCTTGCGCAGTTCCTCGTCGATCTGCAGTGGCTTGTCCTCGACCTCGGCGCTCAGGCGCTGTACACGCAGCGCCATGGCCAGGCGTGAGGCCTCGGTTTCGTCGACGTTGGAGGCGAAGCGCGTTTCGTCCAGGCGCAACAGCGGCTGGCCGACTTCGACGATCTCCCCTTCCTTGGCGTAGATCTGCGCAACGATCCCGCCTTCCAGGTTCTGGATCTTCTGCACCTTCGACGACGGGATGGCCTTGCCTTCGCCGCGCGTCACCTCATCGATGGGCGCGACACTGGCCCAGACGATCAGGAACACGAAGAAGGCGATCACGCCCCAGATGGTCAGACGCACGATGCGCGGGGCATCTTCGATCAGTGCCTTGTTGACCTCTGGCAGCGGCTGGCCTGCCAGCGACTCGGAGCCCTTGAAGTAGCGGCGCAGGTTGTCCTTGAAACGCCCGATATCCAGCTTATGCAACACTGATCTGCCCCTTCTTCAGCGCTTCCATGACGGCGGCTTTCGGGCCATCCGCGACGATCTGTCCACGATCGATGACAATCAACCGGTCCACCAGCGACAACAACGACGCCCGGTGAGTGACCAGCAGCACGGTCTTGCCTTCGATCACCGCGCCAAGGCGCTGCTTGAGTCGCTCTTCGCCAGTGTTGTCCATGGCGCTGGTGGGCTCGTCGAGCAGCAGGATCTGCGGATTGAGCAGCAGCGCACGGGCCAGGGCGACGTTCTGGCGCTGGCCGCCGGAGAGATTCTGGCCGCGCTCGCCGACCTGCAGCTCGTAACCGTCGGGGTGCAGGCGGGCGAACTCATGCACGCCCGCCAGCTCTGCGGCCTGCAGGATCAGCTCGTCTTCGATGTAGCGGGCGCCGCTGACCAGGTTGTCGCGCAGGGTGCCGGCCAGCAACTGGATATCCTGGGGCACGTAGCCGATGTTGTGGCGCAGTTCGCTGACGTCGATCTGGCGGATATCGACGCCATCCACCAGCAGCGAGCCGCCGTCGGCCTCATAAAGGCCAACGATCAACTTGGCCAGCGAGCTCTTGCCCGAACCACTGCGGCCGATGATGCCGACTTTCTCACCAGGCCGGATGACCAGGTTGATGCCCTTGAGTGCCTGGTTCTGCTGGTTCGGGTAGGTGAACTCGACGCCGCGGAACTCGACCGCGCCCTGCAATACCTGGCGGCTCAGCGGACGCTCTTCGAAGTTGCGCTCCTGGGGCAGTTCCATCATCTGGTCGGTCGCGACCATGGTCACCTTGGCCTGCTGGTAGCGGGCCAGCAGCCCATTGAGCTGACCCAGCGGGCCGAGCGCGCGGCCACTGAGCATGTAGCAGGCCACCAGGCCGCCCATGCTGAGGTTGCCGTCGATGATCAGGTAGACGCCGACACAGATCATCGCCACACCGGCGAGCTGCTGGATCAGCATGGTGATGTTCATCGCCAGGCCCGACAGCACCTTGACCCGCAGTTCGAGGCGGCTGAGCGTGCCGAGGGTCTGCTCCCACATGTACTGGCGCTCGCTCTCGGCGTTGTTGACCTTTACCGCATCCAGCCCGGCAAGGGTCTCGATGAGGCTGGACTGGCGCTCGGAAGCGAGCGCCATGGTGCGCTCCATCGTCGCCATCAATGGTTTCTGCAGGGCATAGCCGATGCCCAGGGCCAGCGGGAAGGCCAAAACCGGAATCCATACCAGGTGCCCACCGATGATGGCGATCACCATCAGGATCAGCAGGGTGAACGGCAGGTCGATAAGGCTGGTGAGGGTGAGCGAAGCGAGGAAGTCGCGCAGCCCCTGGAACTCGTGGATGTTCTGCGCAAAGCTGCCGACACGCGCGGGGCGGTACTTCATCGACATACCGACGATCCGCTCGAACAGCGTCGCGGAAATGATCAGGTCGGTCTTCTTGCCGGCGAGGTCCAGACAGAGGCTGCGCAACCCCTTGAGGATGAGGTCGAAGACATAGGCTCCGGCGATACCCACTGCCAGCACCCACAGGGTCGAGGTGGCCTGGTTGGGAACCACGCGGTCGTAGACGTTCATCACGAACAGCGGCGCCGCCAGGGCAATCAGGTTGATCACCAGGCTGGCGGCGATGGCGTCGATGTAAAGCCATTTGCTGCGCATCAGGGTGTCGCGGAACCAGGAGCGGGCGCGCGGGATCAAGTTCCCGTGGTTGACGTCGAACTTGTGCTGCGGCTGAGCGAAGAACACTTTGCCGCTGTAGTCGCTGAGCAGCGCCTCGCGGGTGACCAGCACTTCCCCGCCGTCGCTCTCGCTGAGCAGCAGGCGCGCGGTGTCTTCATTTTCCCAACCGACCAGGACGGCGCTGCGGCCTTCCTTCAATAGCAGCATGGCCGGCATGGCCATGCTGGGGATCTGCTCGAGCTTGCGCTGCAGCAAACGCCCCTGCAAGCCCGCGCGCGCGGCGGCGCGCGGCAGCAGCTCGACGCTCAGGCGCTGCGCCGGCAGCGGCAGGCCGGTGGTCAGCATGGCCCGGCTGGCGGGCTTCTGGTGCAGGACACACAGGGTCAGCAGGCTGTCCAGTAGCGGATCGTCATGCTGACTGCGTGGATCATGGTTGAGTTGTACTCGACTGACTTCAGATTCCACGCGGCGCTCTCTTCATCCTTGCGGTTGGATAGGACAGGTGCGCCTTCAGTTCATGCCTGGCAGGTTCACCTTTGGCTTCAGATCGTTCTGTACGACGGTCGCCATGGGGGCTACGACACCCTGGCTCTTCAGCAGTTGACCTATGGTCGCCTTGATTCGGTACTGAGTAAACAACTGCGTGTTCTTCACTTCAACCAGACGACGTTGCGCGGTGAAGGTTTCATTCTCGCTGTCGAGCAGGTCAAGCAGGGTTCGCTCGCCCAGACCGAACTGCTGCTGGTAGGCGCTGCGCACCCGGGTGCTGTGATCGACATACTGCTGGGCGATCGGCAACTGGGCGTTGGCGTTGTCCAGAGCATTCCATGCCAAGCCTAACTCCTCATTGAGCTGACGCAAGGCGTTGTTGCGGATATCCAGCGCCTGGTTGGCCAGATACGACTTCGATTCGAGGTCGGCCTTGTTGCTGCCACCGGCGTACAGGTTGAAGTTCATGCGCAGCATGGCCTGCCATTCATTGTTGTGGCCGACAGAGCCGTCGAGATTGTTGTCTGCCGTCCGTCCGAGCTCCGCGTCAAAACGTGGATAGAAACTAGACTTAGCTGCTTCGTATTGTTTTTCGGCCGCAGCGATGTCGGATTCTGCCGAACGCAGGATCGGGCTGCTCTCGACCATCTGGTGGCGCGCCTCGTCCAGGGTGGCCGGCAGCAGGTCGATGAACGGCGCGGGCGCGCTCAGTTCGTCAGGCATCTGCCCGACCACGCTCAGGTAGTTGGTGTTGGCATCGGCCAGGTTGGTCTGTTCGGTGATCAGGTTGTTGCGCGCCTGCGCCAGGCGCGCTTCGGCCTGGTCGAGGTCGGCCAGGCGGCCTACGCCACGGCTGGTGCGCAGCTTGATCTGGTCGAGGATGCGTTCGTGGTTGCGCAGGTTGTCTTCGGCCAGGCGCACCATCTCACGGCGCGAAAGCACATCGAGGTAGACCTGGGCGACGGTCAGCGCGGTGCGTTCGGAGGTGCCCATCAGGGAGTAGGCGCGGGCATTGACGGTGGCTTGCTGACGGCCGACTTCGCTGGAGGTGGCGAAACCGTCAAAAACCATTTGTCGAAGACGGATACTTGACTCGCCGCGGTTCAAGGTCTCCCAGCGATGCGACGTACTCGGCGAATCGCTGCCCTCGCGGCCGTAGCCGGCGGTCATGTCGACGCGCGGCAGGTAACCACCCTGCGCGGCGCGCAGTTGATAGTCCGCGGCGGTGCGGGCGTTGACCCCGGCCTGGATTTCCGGGTGCACGTCCAAGGCCTGTTGCATGGCTTGCGGCAGGGTTTGTGCTTGGGCAATGGAGGCTGCAAGGGCGAGAGGAAGAACGGTGAAAAGTGACGCACGCATTTTTACTGATTCCCAAGTGGCGCTGTTGTCCCAAATCACGGCCGAAGCGGGTCTGGCCCGTGAAAATTGCGGCCGAAACTGAACGATTGGCGAGCTTGCGAGACTGTACGTAATTAATACGAAAGGAAGAGGCTTTTACCCAAATATCAATGTGACATTAGTTTGCCGATTGTTTAGGATGGCGAGAGGAAGGTCAATACTTTGGCATAAACTTAATAGCCGAAAATTATTGACGTGAAATTGACGAATAAAAGCGTCAAATCATTTTTGTAACATTCCAGCGGAAGCAGGTTCGCACGCCGGCCGGAAGCCAATTGAGACACATCCCGGAGAGTTCCATGAGCACTGTCGTTGCCATCGTCAAAAGCATTGTTGGCCAAGTCATCGCAGTATCCCCGGAAGGCATCAAGCGCGTGCTGATCGAAGGCGACCGCCTGTTCGCAGGCGAGGAAGTCCTTACCGGCCCGGGCGGCGCCGTGACCCTGGAATTGGCCGACGGTCGCATGCTCGACCTGGGCCGCGACTCTCAATGGAGCGCCGATGCGCCCGACAGCAGCACCGACCTGGCCCAGGCCACTGCGCAGGCCGCACCCTCGATCGAAGAGCTGCAACAGGCCATCGCCTCCGGCGTCGACCCGACCACCGAGCTGGAAGCGCCCGCTGCCGGCCCTACTGCCGCAGGTGGTGGTTCGGTCGGTGGTGGCCACAGCTTCGTGCTGCTGGAAGAAACCGCAGGCGTTGTCGACCCGAGCATCGGCTTCCCCACCGGCCCCCTGGGCTTCGCCGCAGGCCTGGCAAACGAAGAAGTCGGTGGGCTGGATAGCAACAACGACACCACCACCAACAACAATCCCATTCCAACCGGCCTGAGCCTGAGCGCCACCCCTTCGATCAGCGAAGCGGGCGGCGTCATCGTCTATACCGCCACGGTTGGCCAGGCGCCGCAGAGCAACCTGACCGTCACCCTGTCCAACGGCGCGGTGATCGTGATTCCGGCTGGCCAGACCAGCGGCTCGGTCAACGTCAACATTCCTGCCAATGACACGCCGTACATCGATGGTGGCCAGATTTCCACCACCATCACCGGTACCACCGGTGGCAATGGCCTGATCGTTACGCCGAACCCGACGCCTGCGGTGACCCAGATCACCGACACGATCGATACCACCACCGCCACCCTGACCGCTTCGCCAAGCGTCACCGAAGGCGGCGTGATCACCTACACCGTGACCCTGACTAACCCGGCGCAAACGCCGGTCACCGTCACCCTGTCCAACGGCCAGACGATCACCGTCGAGGCTGGCAAGTCCAGCGGCTCGGTCGATTTCCAGACCCCGCCCAACGACGTCTACAACAATGGCAGCACGGTCAGCACCACCATCACCGGCGCCACCGGCGGCAACTTCGAGAACCTGGTGCCCAACCCGACTCCGGCACAGACCGTGATCAACGACTCGGTCGACACCACCACCGCCACCCTGACCGCTTCGCCAAGCGTCACCGAAGGCGGCGTG